>CALBHM010000126.1 GCA_937892835.1 uncultured Ruminococcus sp.
GTAATCGAACGTCTCCGCCGGCCTGAGCGATGTACTCGTCGGGATTTATAAGCTGATCCTTGGCACGGCTGACCTCCTTAAGAATGGTCTTGTGTGAAAGCATCTTATCGTTGATATCAAGAAGTCTCTGTGCTTCTTTCATAACACGCTTTGAATCGTCCGTGTCATAAATCGTGAAGCGGTTCGTGTAGCCGATAAGGTCGCCGTAACGTCTCAGTATTCTTGCACAGCAGGAATGGAATGTGCTCGCCCATATGTCATTTGCTGCATCACCGAGCTTTGCGGCAAGTCTGCTCTTAAGCTCCGAAGCCGCCTTGTTGGTGAACGTAATGGCAAGTATCTCCCACGGAGCCGGAGCGTTAACCGTCAGCAAATCATAGACCTCGAACAAATCCGTTGTCGGGTCGTCAAGATACTGCTTCATGATTGCAATATCGTTTTCGGTCGGTTCAAACTCGGAATAGTCCGAATTGTAAGCGTTGCCGTATTTAATGAGATTGGCGATTCTGTTAACAAGAACCGTCGTTTTTCCGCTGCCTGCACCTGCAAGAAGCAGCAAGGGGCCATTTACTGCATAGATAGCCTCTTGCTGCCTGTCATTCATTCTTTCAAAATCTTTTGCAATTATACGGCGGCGAAGTTCTAAAAATTCGTCTTTGAGCATAATTTGATTTCCTTTAGATTGAAATTATGTTTGCCATCTTGTAAAGATTCATGTCAATGTGCTTCTTCATGTTAAGAGCCTCGAAAATATCGTAATCAACGATCTGATCCTTCTGCATTGCAACAACACGGTTGCCGATGCCGTCCATAAGAAGCTCAACCGCTCTGTAGCCCATCTGGCTTGCTACAACACGATCTCTTACTGTCGGTGAGCCGCCACGCTGAACGTGAGCGAGAACCATTGCTCTGGACTCAACGCCTGTCTCCTCCTCGATTGCCTTTGCAAGCTCGTCAACAGTGATGTTTCCGTCAGCCGTTACGCCCTCGGCGACAATAACAAGGAAGTGCTTCTTGCCTGTCTTCTGAGTACGGCGGATTCTGTCGAATACGTCTCTTTTGAGGTCAAACTCAACCTCGGGGATAAGGATAGCTGTTGCACCGACTGCAATACCCGCGTTAAGAGCAAGGTAACCTGCACGTCTACCCATAACCTCGATGACCGAGCAACGGTCATGAGAAGCCGATGTATCACGGATTCTGTCAACCATTTCCATAATTGTGTTAAGGCATGTGTCATAGCCTATTGTATAGTCACAGCAAGCGATATCATTGTCGATTGTGCCCGGAATACCGACACAGGGAATTCCACGCTCGGAAAGGTCTCTTGCACCTCTGAACGAGCCGTCACCGCCGATAACAACGATACCCTCAATGCCGTATGCATGGCAAATTTCAATAGCCTTCTGCATACCTTCCTCAGTTGCAAATTCCTTACTTCTTGCGGAATGGAGCATTGTGCCGCCTCTGTGAATAATATCGCAAACGGTGCGGATCTCCATCGGGATGAGAGAGCCCTCCATAAGGCCCTTATAGCCACGGTCAATGCCGTAAACCTTGATATGATTCTCGCATGCTGTACGAACAACTGCACGAACGGCAGCGTTCATTCCCGGGGCGTCTCCGCCGCTTGTCAAAACTCCGATTGTCTTCATTATAACTTCCTCCTAAGGATTCACTAAAAAAATTCTATATGATGATACACCTAAATAAAAAAAATGTCAAATAAAACAGAAAAATATTTACCGAAAATTACTGAAAAACTACATTTTCTTCGCCGAGAACACGTTTAAGCTCGTTTATCAGCGGTTCATTGACGTCAACGCTGCGCTCATACGGCTGATGAACGTATTTTCCGGTGTCGGCAAAGTAATAATAAAGCGGAACTCTGCCATCAAAAATCGCAAGAAGCTTTTCCGCCTGAACCTGTTCGGGAGTACTCTCCGTCGGAAATTTCAGAAACAGTCCGCTACGCCTTTTCTTTGCCGGTGCAACAGGCTCAGCCGAGCTTTGTTCGCTTTTTTTCATAAAATAATCCTTTGCCGCTTCAACCGTGTAAATATGCTCGCAGATAAGCTTCGACGGCTCCTCGTCACGGACATCGAGCCGTCCGTAAAAGACAAGCACCCTGCCTTCTTCAAGCATCATTGCGTTTTCCATCAAAATCTTTGGGAACACTATAACCTCGATTGAGCCAGATGTGTCCTCAACGTTGACAAAAGCCATTGTCGTGTCGCTCTTTGTGATTTTCTTCTTCACATCGGTTATTATGCCCATTATCTTGGTTCTTTCTCCGTCCTTATGCGAAGAATGTATATTTTCGCCGCTGTTCGCAAGCTCGGCGATTCTTACGCAGCCCATTGAAGTCGCAAGCTCGGCATGAGCCGCCATGGGATGACCCGAAAGATACAGTCCCGTTGTCGATTTTTCCATTGCAAGAAGCTCGCTCTGCGGAAATTCGTCAAAGAATTTCAATGCCGTTTCCGAATGAGATTCGCCGCCGACCGAATCGAACAGACCTATCTGACCCTCAACGTTTCTGCGTTTCTTTGAGTCCAGCTCGTCGATTATCTCGTTCATCGCCATGAGCATCTGACGGCGGTTTGCACCCAAGCCGTCGAGTGCGCCGCATTTTATGAGGCTTTCAACCGCTCTTTTATTAAAATCTGCACCGTGCATTCTTGAGCAGAAATTATAAAATGATGTGAACCTGCCTGCATTTCTCTCGGAAATGATATTCTTGATAAAGCTCCTGCCGAGGTTTTTAATCGCAAGCATACCGAAGCGGATATTTCCGTCCGAAACGGTGAAATTGTCATAGCTCTCGTTAACATTCGGCGGCAGGATTTTAATACCTATCCTGTTACATTCATCAGTATATTCCGTTACCTTGTCCGTATTGTCAAGGACACTGGAAAGAAGTGCCGCCATAAACTCGCACGGATAATGGCATTTGAGATATGCGGTCTGATATGCAACATAAGCATATGCCGTTGCGTGCGATTTATTAAACGCATACGAGGCGAACGATGACATATCGTCGAATATATCGTTGGCAACCTCGGCCGGGATTCCCCTTTTAACACAGCCGTCACATTCAACCGTTCCGTCCTCACGCACCATGCCGTAGATGAAATTTTTACGTTCCTTCTCCATGACATCGTGCTTTTTCTTTGACATTGCACGGCGGACAATATCGGCTCTGCCGTAGGAATATCCCGCAAGCGAGCGGAATATCTGCATGACCTGCTCCTGATAAATCATACAGCCGTAGGTGACCTCAAGAATATCACGGAGCTTTTCGGTCTTGTAAACTGTCTTTTCGGGGTGATGTCTGTTCTCGATATATGTGTTTATCGAATCCATCGGACCCGGACGGTAAAGCGAGATAACAGCTATCAGATCCTCGATATCGACGGGCTTCAGTCCTACAAGCACGCTCTTCATGCCTGCCGATTCAAACTGGAACACACCCTCGGTCTGACCCGAAGCCATCATCTCATAGGTTGCCTTGTCCGCTATGTCTATCTTGTTTATATCAAAGCTCTTGTCTTTAAGTTTTATCATCTTGACCGCATCGTTTATAACGGTCAGCGTCCTCAGTCCGAGGAAGTCCATTTTGAGTAGTCCCAGCTCTTCAAGCGTTGTCATCGTGTACTGAGTAACGGGCGAATTATCGTTGAGCGCAAGCGGAACGTAGCTCGCCACGGGGTCTCTCGTTA
>CALBHM010000127.1 GCA_937892835.1 uncultured Ruminococcus sp.
CTCGTCAGATTTCTTTTTGCCGGGTCAAGTCCGTCAAATGACTCGTCGAGAAGAATTACCTTCGGTAGGCAGGAGAGACCGAGTATCATTTCAGCCTGACGCTGCATACCCTTTGAAAAGCCGATGAGCTTTTTCCTCGGGTCGAGGCCGAAAAGACCTGTCAATTTTTTGAATGTATCCATGCAAAAGTTCGGGTGAAATCCCATGTAAAACTTTGCCATAGAGTTCATTGACGAGCCGAGACCGAAATAAATATCGTCGGGAACATAGAAAAGGTCTGTCTTAAGCTCCGGATGCGTGAAAAGGCTTTGCCCGTTGAGCTTAACGTCGCCGCTGTCGGGGAGATAAACGCCTGCAATAATTTTCAGAAGCGTTGTTTTACCTGCTCCGTTGTAGCCGACAAGTCCGTAAAGCGAGGATTCGTTGACTGTAAAGGAGAGGTCCTTAATTGCCGTATAATCGTCGAAGGTTTTTGTTATGTTGTTTATTTCAATCATTTTATTAGTCCTCCTCATATATCTTGTTGATAAGCTCAATTACCGAGTCTTTGCTGACTCCCTTTGATTTGAGCGAATGCAGGTCGGGTTCAATATCCTTGAGTGCTTTTTCGGCGATTGAGGTGTTATCCGCTGCGCCGGAGGCGACAAAGCTGCCTCGGCCGACAAGCGAGTAGATTATTCCCTCGTCCTCAAGGTCTGCGAATGCACGCTTGACCGTGTTGACATTGATGCCCGTTTGAATTGAAACCGATCTGATAGACGGGAGCTGCTCATCAGCCTTGTAGATTCCAAGGCGAATGCACGTTATCAGCTGGTTTTTGATCTGTTCGTAGATCGGAATCCTGCTCCTGGAGTCGATCTCAAACATAGCATCACCTTCTTTCGGTGTGTATTAAGTGTGATATCTGTACTATCACACTTGCATAATAGCATTTATGCAGGAAAAAGTCAATAGCTTTTTGAAAAAATATTTTCTCATCACTTGACATCGGACGTGCTTTGACTATAATAGTGTTAAAATAAAAAAGAAACAGAGAATGTATATGGCAAAAATCAGTCAAAAATCAAAAGGAATACTTTATATCATGGCGGCGGCGTTTGGCTTTGCAATGATGTCGCTTTTTGTTAAGCTGGCAGGGGATTTGCCGGCATTTCAAAAGGCCTTTTTCAGAAACTTTGTTGCGCTCATTTTTATCTTTATCATGATGCTTCGTGAAAAGGTCAGCTTCATTCCGCCCAAGGAGCACATTCCCGATTTGCTCGGCAGAAGCTTTTTCGGCACAATGGGATTGCTGTGCAATTTCTATGCGCTCGGCAAGCTGAATCTTTCCGATGCTAATATGCTCAACAAGCTTTCGCCATTTTTCGCAATTATTTTTTCAATCTTCCTTTTAAAAGAGAAGCCGAAATTTGCGCAGATTATCGGCGTTGCTGTGGCGTTTGTCGGCAGCTTGTTTATCATCAAGCCCGGATTTGACAATCCGCAGGTTTTGCCGGCGGTTGCAGGCCTTGTTGGCGGCATGGGCGCAGGTATTGCATATACTTTTGTACGTCGTCTCGGTCAAAAGCAGGAGAACAGCCGCAGAATTGTTTTCTTTTTCTCAGCGTTTTCGTGTCTTTTGTGTCTGCCGTTTTTGATAATAGAGTATCAACACATGAGCGGTTTACAGCTCCTTTATCTCATACTTGCCGGAACGTTCGCATGTATCGGACAGCTCGGCATAACGAAAGCGTATATATGCGCCCCGGCGAGGGAGATTTCGGTTTATGATTATACGCAGGTTATTTTTGCCGCCGTTCTCGGCTTTTTCGTATTCGGCGACATTCCCGATTGGCTCAGCGTTCTCGGCTATGTCCTGATTATCGGCGCAGGCGTTGCAATGTTTTTCTACAATAAAAGGCGTGCAGAATAACAGTTTAAATATAGAACGTAAAAGCAATAAGACGAAACAACCGCCTCCCTTGTCAGGTAATAGGGGAGGCGGTTGTTGCTTTTTAGATAGAGCTTTAAGAGTATTGATAATGGCTAAAGCCGCAAGTCGGGATTTCTCCGTGACTTACGGCTTTCTTACTTTTAGTCTGCGCTGAAAGCGACAAACCTTTTCTTTCGGACTGCCGATTTCAGATGTAGAAAATGGTTTCTTCGCTCCGAAGCTGTATACAGATACTGCGAGAGAGCGAAAAAGCGTTTAAAAAGCCAAATAATATAATAAAACAAGATTAAAGCCGCAAGTCGGGATTTCTCCAAGACTTACGGCTTTTAATGCTTTTGGTCTGCGCTGAAAGCGACAGTCCGATTATGGCTTGTGGCAGGAACCTCTCATTGCACAGTTCGCACAATTACAACCGCAGGAGGATTTGCCCTTTTTCTTATCTCTCACCAAGCCCACAATTATCAAGGTGACAATAAGCGCAAGCACAAGGCATATAATAATGGTTGCAAGGTTTTGTGAAATCCATGAAATCATAATATCAGTTCCTTTCACATTAAATTAGCTTTATTTTTTAACCTTTACGTTCTGAGTAAGCTTTGTAGCCTCGGTGTACTTCTTGAAGAAGAGCATGTAGATCATACCGATGAGGATAGCTGCCGCAACGATGACACCGATAACGTTTGCCTTGCCGACAAAGATGTTACCGAACTGTGTTATCATGAGAGCGATGCAGTATGCAAAGCCGCACTGATAAGCGATTGCGAACCATGTCCACTTAGCGTTGTTCATCTCACGCTTGATAGCACCGATTGCAGCGAAGCAGGGAGCGCAAAGAAGGTTAAATACGAGGAATGAGTATGCTGTGATTCCCGTGAAGGCTGCTGCGATGTTGCTGTAAACAGTTCCGTCTCCGCCACCGTAGAGGATACCGAGTGTACCGACGATGTTCTCCTTTGCAACAAGTCCTGTGATTGATGCAACGGCTGCCTGCCAGTTGCCCCAGCCGAGAGGTCTGAAGATTACAGCGATTACGCTGCCGATCTTAGCAAGGATCGAGGAGTCAATCTCATCCTCGGAAAGCATTCTGAATGCTCCGTCAACAACACCGAAGTATGTTGTGAACCAAACAAAGATCGTTGAAAGAAGGATAACTGTACCTGCCTTCTTGATGAAGGACCAGCCACGCTCCCATGTTGAACGGAGAACGTTTGAAACTGTCGGCCAGTGGTAAGCGGGAAGCTCCATAACGAACGGAGCAGGATCGCCGGAGAAGATCTTTGTCTTTTTAAGCATGATACCCGAGCAAATGATTGCGAGCATACCGATGAAGTAAGCCGAAGTTGAAACAAGAGCCGAACCTCCGAAGAGTGCACCCGCGATCATTCCGATGAACGGAACCTTAGCCGAGCAGGGAATAAATGTTGTTGTCATGATTGTCATACGACGGTCACGTTCGTTTTCAATGGTTCTTGAAGCCATGATACCCGGAACGCCGCAGCCAACGCCGATAAGCATCGGGATGAAGGATTTACCTGAAAGACCGAACTTTCTGAAGATACGGTCAAGAACGAAGGCGATACGTGACATATAACCGCAGCCCTCAAGGAATGCAAGGAGAAGGAAAAGAACAAGCATCTGCGGAACGAATCCGAGAACTGCGCCGACACCGGCTACGATACCGTCAAGGATAAGTCCCTGAAGCCAATCTGCTACATTGCTGTTTTCAAAAGCGTTTCCGATGAGTGTCGGGATACCCGGAACCCATACGCCGTAGTCAGCCGGATCAGGCTCGTCAAAGCCGTTCTCACTGAGGTAATTAACAGCCTCAAGATAAGTCATGCCGATTGTTGAATCCTCGTCGGCATCCGACGGAATCTCGCTGTAGTAAGCTGTCATGTCGTTGATAGCGAGTGTTTCCTCGTCCTCTACGCCGATAACTGCTGACTGCTTGTCAGTCTTGAAGCTCTTGAGTTCCTCTATTGTTTTGTTTGCGTCGAAGTCCTCTGCCTCTGTGTCGAAATCAACGAATGCCTGAGCAGCTTCCGTTGCATTTGTATAATCATCGGCCTTTTCATTGTAAGCGGATGAACCGATTCCAAAGAGATGCCAGCCGTCGCCGAACACACCGTCGTTCATCCAGTCTGTTGCCGGAGCACCTACGCCGACCATTGCGATCCAGTAAACAAGGAACATGATAACGGCGAAAATCGGAAGACCGAGCCAACGGTTTGTAACAACACGGTCAATCTTATCCGATGTTGAAAGCTTGCCGGCATTCTTTTTCTTGTAGCAAGCCTTGATGATTGAGGATATGTAAATATATCTCTCGTTTGTGATGATGGACTCTGCGTCGTCATCCATCTCTTCCTCGGCTGCCTTGATATCGTTCTCGATATGATCCATAACAGCCTTGTCTATGTTAAGATTTCCGAGAACCTTGTCATCACGCTCAAAAATCTTGATAGCGTACCATCTCTGCTGCTCCTCCGGCATATTGTGAACAGCGGCTTCCTCGATGTGAGCTATAGCGTGCTCAACACAGCCTGAGAAGGTGTGCATCGGAACAGTCTTGCCGTTCTTTGCGGCGTCGATAGCTGCTTCGGCTGCCTCGTGAATTCCCGTTCCCTTAAGGGCGGAAATCTCAACTACCTTGCAGCCGAGCTGACGTGAAAGCTCCTGGATATTGATTTTGTCGCCGTTCTTCTTGACGACGTCGATCATGTTAATTGCTACTACAACCGGGATTCCAAGCTCTGTGAGCTGCGTCGTCAGATAAAGGTTTCTTTCA
>CALBHM010000128.1 GCA_937892835.1 uncultured Ruminococcus sp.
TACGTTGTTTTACCCTCATTCTCGCAGGCACTTGTAACAAGATATACCTTGTTTCCGGTTTTGGTTGAATTATTTTCAATCTTCGTTCTGATTGCCTTATATGTCTCAATAAATGAGAATCCGTTCTTTCTGTCGGTAACGAGAAGTCCCTTGGCTGTTTTATTTTTATTTGTAATCTGTTGAACAGAACCAAGAATATGAACATCGAGTTTTTCGCTGAGCTCATCTGCCGTTTTCGCCGTATCCTTAACAAGGAACATAATGAAGAATACCACGCAGCAAGCGATTGCGGCAATGAAGCCGACCATTAACGCAAGCGACACTACCGATCTGTTTGAATTCGGAGCAGTCGAAAGCTTGTCACAGAGGGTAAGCTTGGCATTGGGATATCTTTCAGAAACAATATCGCCGTAGACTTCAACGACAGTGCTTGCGATTGCATAGGCAATTTTAGGGTCGCCGGTCGTAACCGACATAACTATAACATTGGTTGAGGAAACAACGCTGACGGAAATGCTTCTGTCGACCGTACCGTAATTAACCTTTTCCGGACATTTTTCGACAATGGCCTCCTTAAGCGCACGGCTTGAGAGAATATAGCTGAACGTACCGGCCATATTGATCTGTGCGTTAATTTCACCGCTTGAGGTCTGTCCGGCTTCCGTTGCTGAATTGACAACAAATGATACCGTTGAGGTATAGGTTTCCTGTCTCGTCGCATGACCGACAAAGCCACCGATCGCAGCTCCGATAAAAGCAACTATTGCAACAATCCAAAGCTTTTTAGAAAGCTCCTTAAAAAATGCAAGAATATTTATCTCCAGTCCCTTTGAGCTTTTTCTGTCCGAATATGATTTCACTTTAACCACTCCAAAAATTTATTGTCGTTTCATGCTGTAGGCTCTGCCGCCGTCGGAATGTATTGCATAGGTTGCGCTGTAGATGATTGCAATAACAAGCTGTCCGTATTTTGAACTGTAGCTGATTATTCCGCTGTCAAGCACAATCATCATCGTAATCGCCGTTATGAATAAAACCGAAATTTTTCTTCTCTCCACAAAATATGCTCTCAAAAAAATGACAACACAATATACATACATTGAGAAATAAATTACAAAGCCTATCAATCCAAGCTCACTTAAAATCTGCCAATAATTATTATGGCTGTAAAAGTTGCCGAGATAATATTCGCTTTCAAGGATACGGGAATAGTTACCCATTCCTTTACCTATTATCGGGGATTCATTGAACATACTTTTAGCCGCCGCAATGTATCTCTGCCTGAGGGCTATGCTACCGTCTGTTCCTTCGCCCCTTATATAATCGATCATACTGTCAAACCTTCGGCCGATAACCGTGTAAAGCGTATCGTTTTCCATTACGATAAGCAGCACGGCTACGCCGATTGCCAACGCCGCTATTATTCGCAAGAAATAATTTTTCTTTCCGACCGAAAGAAAAACTATCATGATCGGGGCTGCAAGCGAGGCAAGCAAACCTTTTCGCGAACTTGAGAAGGCACAAAAAATTATGAACACAGCCACCAGCGGATACATCCATTTCTTGCCGTTGACATACGCCCTGTAAAACGCTATTGCCGAAGCGAAGTCGATCCAAACTGTTATATCATTGGGATTGTTGCCGCTGAAATAGCTTCCGACGCTTCCGTTTTTCCAACCGTCCGCCGGAACGGCAAAAAACTCGAGAATCGTTATTATAACAGCACCTGCAACAAACAGCGACATTAGCCTATCCAAATCCTCCATTGTGTCAACATAGACGGCAATCGAGGTGGATATCATCAAAATAATACATAGCTTTATAATAAATGAAATATTATACGATGTAAAAAATTGCGCCCACAGACCCGAAAGGCCGCCATACAATATCAGCGTCAGATACCAAATTGTTATATAAGGTATCATAATTCTGCTTTTTCCGCTCTCCATGAGCACAAAGAAAGAAGCAACAAACATAAACGCTGCCGTCGCAGGAGCAATAATCGGAACTCTGTAAAAAGCAAAGACAACAACAATATTCATTAAAAATGCAAATTCATATACCCGTCTTGCTTTGCTTTCACTGCCGAAATTTATTCTTAAAATTCCTTTTCTCAGCGATACCATAATTATCCTTTCCTCACGAGCGTGACAGAGCAGGAGTCGAGAAGAAATCAGGATATGCCTTACCGGCATTGAAATATTCTTCCCAAAGCCTTCTGGAATTTTCTCTGTAAAATGCTCTTTCGGACTTATTCATATTATAAAAATGCTTTATATAATCGGCAAATTCATCCGTTGATGCTCTTTCTCCCAAGAGTTGACCGTTATATCCGCTCTCAACAATTTCGCACACTCCGCCGACATCCGTTGAAACAATCGGAATGCCGAAAGATGCCGCCTCCATCATAGATACCGGCAGACCTTCGCTTTTGCTTGTGCTTATAAAAAGGTCAACGGGATTGTTTTTGTAATAATCGTAAACTTCATTGTTCGGAATATTGCCAAGAAATTCAGCTTCCGTTTTTTTCAACCTTGTTCTGACACTTTTTTCAAGCTCGGGACGTCTGTTTCCGTCACCGATGTGCGTCCACTTTATATTATAATTTCCCGATTTTTCTATTTTTTCGAGAATATCTATTATTTTGTCAATACGCTTTATGTCCGTAATAAGCGAGCACGAAACGATATGCAAGCCGTCGTCGGACTGCATTCCCAATCCGGCATCGACTGTGCCGAGATGGGCAGTCTTAACCTTATCGGCATACTCGGGATATCTTGAAATAATGTGCTCAGTTCCCACGTCCGAGCAAGGGTAAACCGCATCGCACTTTTCCAAAAGGAATCTTCGCAAAGGGAGATAGTTGAGTGCGTTTCTGTCCTCATAAACATCATAGCCGTGCGCTCTTGAAATGAGCTTGACATTTGCACATTTTTTCAAGAAATATTCTTTCAGCATAACTCCGACCAAAGCCGTTGCAAAAAACCAATAGCTGTAAACGGTAATGCTGTCGTAATCGCTCAAATCAATTCTATCGAGAACTTTGACGCATTCTCCATAGCTTCTTTGTGAACGATTGCAAAAATATTCAAAAAACATTCTTTTCCTGAAATCTGAACCGATTTCTTTCTTATCCCACTTATAAAATTCCGTAGGCGAAACCAGATTGCGCAAGCCGCCGAGAATATCACCTGTTCTTGCAACAGACTGTCTCTTTTGGGAAACATTATAATACTCTATGCCCTCGGGCAGGGTTCTCATCATATCCGCCCCGGGGTTAAGCTCAATGGGTAGAATAATAACCTTATCAAAACTGTCCTTTAAAAAGACTACCTCGGATTCAATATAGGTTTCGCTTATTCCAAAAGGGAAACCGCTTGTTATCATAATCAGGCATCTTTTCAAAGAACTCACCCCCATACCGCTTAATTCTATCATTTAATCGACATTATGTCTACATTTTTTTCAAAATTCCTGCAATTTCCTCGTTTTATCTGCATATTTCTGCAATTACCTCGGTAAATATCGCCGCCGCAGTCAGTATATCGTCAATCGGCATAAATTCATTTGCACCGTGCATATTAGTCACCGTATCACGACTTATTGCACCGAAAGCAACGCCGTTTTTAATGTCATGCACATAGGTTCCGCCACCCATACAAATACACTCGCCCTTATCGCCGCTGTATTTCTCGTATACTCGAAGCAATGTCTTTATGAAATCAGAGTTCTCATCAACATAATGAGCTTCTCTCATTTCGGTATCTTCAATTTCAAATCCGTGACCGGCCAGCTTTTGAGCTATAACATCGGCACAGTTCTCCTTTGTCGCTTTCATCGGAGTTCTTGTATCAAAGCAGCCGTCAAATTTGCCGTTTTCAAATCTGACAACGTCAAGCGTCAATGTAAGCCGTCCGAGCATATCGCTCATATCAACACCGAGTGCTTCGCCATTATATTTTCCGTGAGGGAAAAGGGCTTTCAGATCTGCAACAAATGCAGCACACTCGCTGTCAAAATCAATATAGCTCAGTAATTCAAACAGTGCTGTTATCGGGTTATTTCCGTTCTCCGGAAGCGAAGCATGAGCCGACGTACCCGAGCAAATCACCGCTTGACCGTCAAAGGTAAATTCAGCCCTTGTGTTCTTTGCCTTTTCGGCAGCAAGGTCAAATTCATCTTTCGTTATTCCGACAAGCTCGGCCTTTGCAAAAGCCGGCACGGCATTTGACGCTTCGCCTGCATTAATACTTTTTATGTACTTCTTACAGCCCGAAAAATCAACCGTCCTGTAAAAATGCTTGGTAAATCTGCCCTTCTCGCCGTTTGTGACAGGGAAATTCGCATCGGGAGTGAACGCATATTTCGGATAAGGATTTTTTGAAAAATAATACTTAAGGTCACCGCTGCCGCACTCCTCGTCAGTTCCGAGTATAAGTCGGCAATTCTTACTTACAGGCAAACCAAGGTCTTTAATCGCTTTCATCGCATAAAGAGCGGCAACCGCAGGGCCTTTATCGTCACTGACTCCTCTGCCGTAAATTATGCCGTCCTTTTCAACGACCGTATACGGGTCGGTTTCCCAGCCCTCGCCGGCCGGGACAACATCCAGATGCGCCAAAACGGCCAGCTCCTGCTCACTGTCGTTAAGATCGACCGTACCTACATAACCGTCACAGTTTCCTGTTTTAAATCCAAAACTTTCCGCCTTTTTCAGCGCAAGCATGAGTGCCTCATGCGGCTTTTCGCCGAAAGGCTTGCCCTCCTCGGCAACGCCGCACACGCTCGGCACGGCAACAAGCTCGGATATTGTTTTTATAATCTCGTCTTTTTTATTCTTGAAGTAATCAATAATTTCTCTTTTCATCAGAACTCACACTCGGCATTACATTTTTCTGTTTTAACAAGCGATCCCTTTTCGACCGTTCCGTTTTCCGCTCCGCACCACGGACAATAAATATGATCCTGCGGCGCAGTCAAGTCAGGATTGAGCGGAATATCCGTGTTTCTGACGACTTCAAAACGTTTATAGCAACATTCGCATTGCTTTTTCATTATATGTACACCTCTGTCACAAAAAAGAGTTGCCGCAGGGAAAATCCGTTTACTTCCCCCAATACAGCAACCCCGTTTAATTTATTTTGCGTTTATCTTCGGTCACCGAAAAGACTCTGTCTCGCCTTTCTGATTTCGGCAATGTTCGACGAGAGAACCTCGTCGCTATTCTTCATGATATCCTCAACAAACTCAGCGGCCGCCGAGCGAATCTCGCCTGCCCACTTGTCGGCCTTGCTCTTGGTATCCTGAGCCTGATTGTTTGCATCAAGAAGAATTGCTTCGGCCTGGCTCTTCGCGTTTCTGACAATGTTTTCAGCCTCGGCAGTTGCCTGGGCACGAACACGGTCTGAGAATTCATGAGCAAGTCTTGTGATCTCCGATGTCTCAATCATCTGCTTTGCCTGCTCGGAAGCTGCGGAAAGTGTTGACTTTGCATTGGCCTCAGCCGTTGCCGCAATGCCCGATGCCTTTTCCTTTGCGGCACTTATTATGCCGTCGGCCTCCGTCTGAGCGGAAGAAACGATTGATGAAGCTTCGTTATTCGCCTTTGTGATAAGATTATTGTGGTGAGCAACCACCTCCTGAGCCTTTTCAAGCTCTATCGGCAAGTCATATCTGATATCCTCGATGCATTGCTTAATAGTCTCTGCATCAACGGCAACCTTTCCCGAAAGAGGAATTTTGCTACCCATGTCAATGGTATCTTCAATTTTATCAAGTAAGCCCTGTACGTTCATCGTTAGTCTTCCTTTCTTCTTATTCCTTTAACTATATCGTCGAGCACCTGCTCGGGTACAAAGTCCGAAACATCGCCGCCAAGCTCGCAAACCTGCTTGACGATGCTGGACGAAAGATACATGTAATCCGCACCTGCGGTGACAAACACCGTTTCAACGTCGGGATTGAGCTGCTTATTTGTAAGTGCCTGTTGAAATTCATCTTCAAAATCCGAGACGGCACGAAGCCCCTTTACAATGGCATCTGCTTTTTTGATTCGTGCATATTCGGCAAGCAAGCCGTCGTAAAAATCGACCTCAACATTCGGCAAATCCTTGACGCATCTTTCGATAAACTCCACTCGCCGTTCCGGAGCAAAGCAGCCAACCGGCTTTTTAGGATTTATCATCACAACAACGATAACCCTGTCAAAAAGCTTTGACGCACGTGTTATAACGCTGAGGTGACCCTTTGTTACCGGGTCAAAGCTGCCCGGACATATTGCTGTTCTCATCGGTCATCCTCCTCGCTGATACGATAGACCGTTATGCCGATTTTTCCGTATTTATAGTCACGGTAAATCGAGAAATTGCCGACCGTCTGCGGCATTTCCTCACCATACGGGTGTTCGCAGACTATCACGCCTCCGTCGTTAACATTTTCAACGACATATGGCAAGGTATTTTGCAAAATTCCCTTTGAATACGGAGGATCCATAAAAACTATATCGTATTTTTTTCTGTTGCCCTTAAGGAACGTTACCGCCTCTGTGCGAATAACCTCTGCGTTGTTCTCAAGCTTGGTCGAAATAAGATTTTTCTTTACGATATCCACACTCTCGGCACTCATATCGGTAAAGGTGGCATAAGCCGCCCCTCTGCTGAGTGCTTCAATTCCGAGTTGGCCTGATCCTGCAAACAGATCGAGCACACGTCTGCCCTCCAGCTCAAACTGAATAATACTGAAAATCGCTTCTTTAACTCTGTCCGTTGTCGGGCGAACATCCTCGCCCTCCAAAGTTTTGAGAACCCGTCCTCTTGCTGTTCCCGTAATTACACGCACGGCGCAAGCTCCCTTCCTATAACTAATTTTATATACATCTTATTATCACATTTTTTACCTTGTGTTGTCAATATTTTTTCTGAAATAATCATAAACTTTTTGCGCCGTGGCTCTGTTTATCCCCTCAACACGGCAAAGTTCGTCAATTTCCGCATTTTTTATCGCCGTAACGGTCTTGAAATGCTTCAAAAGTGCTTTTGCTTTTTTCTCGCCGATTCCGTCGATTTTTGTCAAGGTTCCGCCGAGAGACGATTTCTGATGCTTCGAGCGGTGATACGAAATTGCGAAACGGTGAACCTCCTCCTGAATAGTCGAAACAAGAGTAAATGCCTGACGCTTGGAGTTGATTGCGATTTCTCCGCCGTCATATGCAATGGCTCTTGTCCTGTGTTTGTTGTCCTTAACCATACCGTAAACCGGAATATCATATCCGAACGCACGGACAATCGGCAAAACGGCATTGACCTGTCCCTGTCCGCCGTCAAGAAGAATCAGATCCGGCAAAATCCCAAAGCCCTCGCCGCTGTCCTTTTCCTCCTCATATCTGTTAAGCCGACGTGAGATAACCTCAGCCATTGAACCGTAATCGTCCTGTCCGTCAAATCCCTTTATCGCAAATCGACGATAGGATTTTTTATAAGGCAAGCCGTTTTTAAATACGACCATACCGGCAACGTTATCGCTGCCTGCCGTATGAGAAATATCGTAGGATTCAATCATCACAGGCGGCTTCGGCAGATTAAGAAGCCTTGCGAGCTCGTCAAGAGCCGCAGTCGCCTTTGCATTTCTGCCCATACTCAAAGCAAGCTTCTGCGAAGCATTGTTCATGCACATCGTCATGATTTCAACCTGTCTGCCACGCTGAGGAATATTGATTTCAACCTTACGCCCTGCGTTTTCACTCAGCCATTGCACAAGCAAATCCTTGTCATCAACCTCGCCGTCCACCGTAATAAACGGCGGAATATGTCTGCCCATTGAATAGAAACGAGTTATAAGCTCACGTCTCGCTTCGGGCAGGGTATCTATCTCATTAAACAAGAACCATTCGTTATCCCTGAGTCTGCCGTCATAGAATCGCAAAACGGAAAGGCAATACTTTTCATCCGACTGTGCGATTGCAAAAACGTCCTGCTCCCTGACATCCGAGCCGACAACCTTTTGCTTTTCATTAACCTTTTTAATGGAATTTATTCTGTCTCTCAGCTTTGCCGCACGTTCAAAATCGAGCCGTTCGGCGGCAGCTTCCATTTCTTCTGTCAAGTCTTTGATTATCTTTGCACTGTCGCCCTGCAAGAATTCGAGAGCTGCATTGACCGCCTCATTATACTCGGCGCAGCTTATCTTACCTGCACACGGAGCTGAGCATTGTTTTATAAAATAATTCAGACAAGGTCTGCCCTTGCCGATTTCTTTCGGAAAGCTTTTGCCGCAACGAGGAAGCATAAAAATTTTCTGCGCTTCGTCAACGGAATTGGATACGCTGTAAGAGCTTGTATAAGGGCCGATATACCGTGCACCGTCATCCGCCTTTTGCAGCACGGAGCTGATTTTCGGCCACGGACCTTCGCTGACCCTGATATAGCTGTAGCCCTTATCGTCTTTCAGGAGAATATTATATTTCGGCGAATACTGTTTGATAAGCGAACATTCAAGCACAAGAGCTTCAAATTCACTGTCACAGAGAATATAGTCAAAATCAAAAACATTCTCGACCATCTTTCTGACCTTGATTGAGTGATTATGCTGTGAACCGAAATACTGGCTGACACGGTTTTTCAGCTTTTTCGCCTTGCCGACATAGATAATCTCACCCTTTGTGTTTTTCATCAGATACACGCCCGGCGTCAGCGGCAAAGACATTGCCTTTTTTCTCAATTCATGAATGTCCACGGTATTCACCTCGATTCTGTATATTTTTAAAAGCAAATAAATTTATATGTCACATCTTGTTTCATGGTGCAATGCCCACATCGCACCATGAAAAATCAAATTTGTTCTTTCATTTGTCTTTATCCCCACCACCGCAAGCGGTTCCCCTCCCCTTAAATCATTTAAGGGGAGGCTGATAACAACACAAGTCAACTTCATCTATTTTTGAAAACAAAATTTACTGATTTCATGTTGAAAAATTTGCAGAGACTTTCCAACCTTCCCCTTGGTTTAATCAAGGG
>CALBHM010000129.1 GCA_937892835.1 uncultured Ruminococcus sp.
AAGCGGAGGATTGGAAATTCCGTTCTCATATTTTGAGAATGACGTTCTGCTCATTCCGAGTATATTTGCAACGTCATCCTGCGTCATTTTAAATTCTTTCCGAAGATTCAGAAGTTTTTTTCCTAATTCCGGATTCGGGGGATTAATCATTGCTCTCTTCTCCTAAGCACTGTTTTTTATATAATAACATATATTTCCGAAAAAGTACAGTAAAAAAGATGAAATTTTAAAAAATTTATCGAAATTTGTCGAATAGCATTTAATTTTGTCATTTCAGTTGATAAATATAGGCGGCTGTGGTATAATTTCAAAGATATGTTTCCCCGAAAGAGGTCTATTATGTTTGATAAAGAAATATTCAAGAATGTAAAATATTATGTTGCCGACCTTGACGGAACGGTCTATCTCGGCAACGAGCTTATTGACGGCGCAAAAGAATTCTTTGACCTTGTCAAGAAAAACGGTAAGGATTTCTATTTTTTGACGAACAATTCATCTAACAATTCAAAGGTATGCCTTGAAAAGCTTGTTAAAATGAACTTCCCCGTTCCCGAGGAAAAAATAATTGTATCGACGCATGTTGCAATTAATTATATCAAAAAGAACTACCCGGACAAATCGGTATATCTTATCGGAAACAGCCGTTTGCTTTATGATTTTGAGAAATCCGGTATCCCTCTCACCGGGGATATGCCCGACATTGTTGTGCTCGGTCTTGATGATACACTCAATTATGAAAAGATTCGCAAGGGCTGTAATTATATAATCAAGGGTGCAAAATTCATTGTCACTCATCCCGACATCAAAGCACCGATGGGCGACGATTATATGCCCGATGCAGGCTCAATGATGGCACTATTTTCAACCTGCACCGGTGTGGAGCCGCTTGTTATGGGTAAGCCCGAGGTATACACGGCGGACTATTTGACAGAGTTGCTTCATTGCAAACGTGAAGAAATCTGCTTCATCGGCGATTCTCTCGCAGCGGATATTGCTCTCGGTGTTCGTCACGGAATGAAAACAGCCTGTGTGCTGACGGGAGTTACAACCCCTGAAATATATGAAAAATCGGATATCAAAGCTGATGTCTGCGTTGATTCCATAAAAGATCTCTGTGCGATTTTTCAGTAAAAAAGGCAAAAAGTCAGTTCGAAACCATCCTGACTTAAAATAAAACTAAGGAGCTAAAAAAATGAAGAAGATGAAAAAAGGTACGGCGTACACCGTACAAGGTGCGCTGATTGCGGCGATTTACGCTGCGTTGACGTACGCCGTTGCACCGCTTTCGTTCGGCGCAACACAGTTCAGAATTTCCGAAGCGTTAACGGTGCTTCCGGTATTCACTCCGGCAGCGATCCCAGGTCTTGCGGTCGGGTGTATAATTGCCAATATCGGCAGTCCTTACGGCCCGATTGACATTGTTCTCGGAACAGCTGCAACCGTTCTTGCCGCATTGATGACAAGACTGACAAGAAACATTAAGATCAAGAACATTCCCCTGCTGTCGCTTATTTTCCCGACAATTTTTAACGGAATCATAATCGGAGCGGAAATAATGATGTTTACACCCGGTCAGGCAGGAGTTATAGGATTCTTCACTTCTGCTTCGGGAGTTGCGCTCGGCGAGGTTGTTGTGTGCTACACTCTCGGAATTTTGCTTTATATCGGACTTGATAAGACCAAAGTATTCAAAAAGCTTGGTGATTAAATGAAAATCGGATTTTTGATAAAGGATTTATCCTCCGGCGGAGCTGAAAGAGCGACCGTATCGCTTGCCAACTATTTCGCTTTGCATTCGCAGGACGTTGAAATTATAACATTTAACGGCTGTGAAAGCTTTTACCCTCTTGAGGAGCTTGTAACCGTTCACACCGCCGATCTTGGCGAGCTTGAGCAATCGGTCTCTCTAAAAAGGCTTTTCGGCTCAATAAAAAGAATCTTCACAATCAGAAAGATTGTTAAATCTCAGCGACTTGATGTTCTTATCGGTATGAGCTTTGCCATGACGTGGTACACTGTTCTTGCAACAGTGTTTACAAGAACAAAATCCGTCGGCACGGAGCGAAGCAATCCGTACAGATATAAGGCTACTAAGCTCAACACATTTCTGAGAAAATTCTTCTATAATTTCACGGACGGTTATGTCTTTCAAACACGCAGAGCGGCTGAATTTTTCGGCAACAAGAAAAGTGAACGCGATATAATTATCCCGAATGCTATTTTCAACGAAACCGTTTATTCTCTCTCCCCTCCCGCCGAGCGGAAGAAAATAATCTGTGCAACCGGCAGACTGATAAAGCTGAAACGGTTTGATATGCTGATCGACGCTTTTGCAAGGATTGCAGATCAAATTCCGGGCTTTATGCTGTTCATTTTCGGCGAGGGCGAGGAAAAGACCGACCTCGAAAATCAGATTGAGTATCTCGGCGGAACCGATCCTCAGGCGGTTAAGTTTGTAAATTACGCTTCGGTTTTCGTTCTCTCTTCGGATTTTGAGGGAATGCCAAACGCTCTGCTTGAAGCTCTTGCAATGGGCGTTCCGTGCGTTTCTACACGGTGCGAAATGGGTCCGGACGAGCTGATCGAGGACAGGGTGAGCGGAATCCTGACGGATGTCGGAAACAGCGAACAGCTCAGCGAAGCAATGCTTGAAATTATCGAAAATCCCGATTTGGCCAAGAGGCTTTCCGAAAACGGAAGAAAGCTTCTCAAAACACATTCTATTGAAAACATCAGCCGTCAATGGCTTGATTATTTGAACAGAATATAATTTTTATATAAATAACAGCGGCAAAGCTCATTTGATGGTTTGAGCTTTGCCGCCTTATTTTATTCAAATTTTACAACTAATACACCGTCAATGTTCTGAATATAACCCTTGTTGGGATAAGTAGGCATGGCCTTAACTCTTTCGTCCTGTGTTAAATCCCTTTCACTGTAATTGATTGGATAGTTCAAATAATAGGTGAAGAATTTTTTATAGGAATTGTAAATATCCGTGCGTGAACTCTGATAAAACGATGATCTGAATGTCAGACCGATCGGCAGCTCGGGAGCAAGGTCAAAGCCTTCATAAATGCTGAATACCTCGGGAACGCCGATAAACATAATGGGAGTTACACCGACCGAATAGTCGTCTCGTTCCTCCAAATCGTCGACCACCCTTGTCATAAGAGAGACTGTTGCTGTTTTTTCCATATCCTTTTTTAGGTAAAATGTGTTTGAAACAACAACGTTATTGAAGCCGATAACAGCACATAGAACAACAGCAACAATATTAATCGGCTTTATATTCTTCTCTCGATTAAACATATGAATCATGACAAGTGCGAAAATATAAAGGAAGTTGAACGAATAGGTCATTAAATCATGCTCACTTCCGCTTTCGATAGTCAGACAGATCAAATTAAGCGAAAGCGGCAATGCCGCAAGCAAAAGCAATGAAATAATCTTTTCTCCCGTTTTTCCTTTGCCAAGCTTAAAGATCATGATTATGCACAGAGCTACGCCAATGGCAATAAGCAAAATATCGGCAATACCGACTATCGGAAGCTCATATATTGTTCCCGGCTTCGCAACATCATGAATAATCTTGTAAAACATGACCTTTATGCTGATTATAAGTGATGTATGTTCGCCCGAGAAAGCGTCTGTCCTGCTCTCGATTTGCACATCAAAAAGCTTGCACGAAAGCTTGTATATAAGATAATAAGCAACAACGCTGAGCACAAACGATACAATAGCTTTTATTCCCCTTTTGATCACCTGTGAATACCTGCTTCCCTCAAGGAGATTCTTCAACGAGGCTATGATTACTATCGCAAATGCGACCTCAATATAGCTCTGATACAATCCGAGGGAAATCACTCCGGACAAAAAGGCAAGCAAATACCAGCCTATTTTATCCTTTTTCATCAAGATATAGGCGGCCAGACTCGCAAAGAAAAGAGCGAGCATATCGTAGTCAAGCTCATAGATATATGTTGCGGCCATTGAATAAATCGTTCTGTTCGTGACCATGAAAATCGAACAGAGAATAATCATAGCCTTTGAATCAATTTGCATTGTTTCAAGGATAAGATAAAGAGAAGCCGCTATCAGGAACAGCGAAATTATGCCGATCAGCCATGGCAGGGCAATTTGCCCTCTGATCTTCATAATCAAAGGAACAATAAATCTACCCAATGCGAGCTTCCATTTTACCTCCGTCATATCGGAATAAAGCGCATTCAGAGAATCGTGCGAAAATGAGCTGTGGAAAAATTGATATGCATGCGCAATCAGGCCGATAATAACGGTGACAATCACGCAATAAAAAA
>CALBHM010000130.1 GCA_937892835.1 uncultured Ruminococcus sp.
TATCCGGCTTTGCGTTCGCAAGCTTATCGGGAGTGAGAATATAGCTGTCCTTTAGTCGGAGGTAATCCTCCTCGTTGAAGAATCGTTCCTTCTGAACTCGTGTCATATAGAGAACATCAAGCTCGGGCATAACTCCTTCCAGATCGGTCGTCTGAATATATTCAAGATTTTTCGCCTTGATGACGTCGTTCTTGACATAGCTCGGAAGCTTCAATTCCTCGGGAGAAATCAGAACAAATTTCACGTTGTTATATCTCGCAAGAGCTTCGATGAGTGAATGGACGGTTCTGCCAAATTTAAGGTCACCGCAGAAGCCGACGGTCAGGTTGTCGAAGCGTCCTTTTTCACGGCTGATTGTGAGGAGGTCGGCAAGGGTCTGAGTGGGGTGGTTGTGTCCGCCGTCACCTGCGTTGATTACGGGAATTGACGCATTGAGCGACGCAACATAGGGTGCGCCCTCCTTGGGATGACGCATGGCAATTATATCGGCATAGCAGGAAATAACTTTAACGGTATCGGCTACGCTCTCGCCCTTTGCTGCCGAACTTGATTTTGCGTCTGCCATTGAAAGAACGTTGCCGCCAAGCTCATACATAGCCGCCTCAAAGCTGAGCCTTGTTCGTGTTGACGGCTCAAAGAAAAGCGTTGCAAGCTTTTTTCTGCGGCATGCGTCTGCATACTTATCGGGGTTTGCGATTATATCATTTGCACGGGCAATAAGCTCGTCAATCTCTTCAACCGAGAGATCAAGAATACTTATAACACTTCTCATTTTGTGCCCCCGATCCAGCTTTCATCGGACGGATTGTTTCTGAAAGCTATAAGTCTTTCAACGTCCGTCGGTGCGATGTATCCTTCCTGAGCCGCAATTTCTGCGATAACATCAAAATTGGTAAGGCTTACGTTTTTGACATCTGCCGCAGCAAGGCGGTCAAGACCTTTCTGCATGCCGTAGGTGAAGATTGAAACAATTCCGAGCACCTCTGCTCCGGCCTCTCTGAGGACATTTACGACCTCAATAACGCTGCCGCCGGTTGAGATAAGATCCTCAACCACAACGACCTTCTGACCCTTTTCAAGCTTGCCCTCGATTTGATTTTTTCTGCCGTGATCTTTAGCTCCGGAGCGAACATAGCCCATTGGGAGACCCATAATTTGAGCAGTGATGGCAGCGTGTGCGATACCTGCGGTCGATGTGCCCATGAGAGCCTCTGCCTCGGGATAAAACTCTTTAACGGTCTTAGCGAGTGCTTCTTCAACGTGGGTACGAACCTCGGGATAAGCGAGGGTCAGGCGATTGTCGCAGTAGACGGGACTTTTGATCCCGCTTGCCCATGTGAACGGCTCATCCGGACGGAAGAAAACCGCCTTGATTGAAAGAAGGTCTTTTGCAATCTGAATCTGAATGTCTGTCATAATATCTGCTCCTTAATCTACAAATTCGTTTATACATCTTTCATATGCCGCAACGGGATCAGCCGCCGCAGTTATCGGACGTCCGACTACAATGTAGTCCGAGCCGATTTTCTTTGCCTGTTCAGGGGTCATAACTCTGACCTGGTCGCCCTTGTCTCCGTCGGCGAAGCGAACACCCGGAGTTACGGTAAGGAATCCGCTGCCGCAGACCTCATGCACCTTGCCTGCCTCCAATGGGGAGCAAACTACACCGTCAAGTCCGGCAAGCTTTGCATTGTGGGCATAGTGCATAACGACCTTATCCATGCTCTCGTTAATAAGCAGGTCGTTTTTCATTCTTTCCTCACTCGTTGAGGTGAGCTGAGTTACGGCAATGAGCAGCGGCCTTGTTCCGTCGGGACGTGTGAGGCCTTCGATCGCCGCTTCCATCATTGCGATGGTTCCGCCTGCGTGAAGATTCGTCATATCAACATCAAGCCTTGAAAGCACAGCCATTGATTTTTTTACCGTGTTCGGGATATCATGAAGCTTGAGGTCAAGGAAAATCTTGTGTCCTCTCGCCTTTATCTCTCTTACGATATCGGGACCCTCAGCATAGAAAAGCTCCATTCCGATTTTCACGAACGGCTTTCTGCCCTTAAAATTATCAAGAAAAGCCATTGTCTCCTCCCTGCTTGAAAAATCGCAGGCTACAATTACGTCCTTACCCATTGTGCGTACCTCCTATTATTTCGTTAAGATTGTTTATTCCGTATTCTTCCATTGCTTTCGGCAATGCCTCGATTATATTTTTGCATGCGAACGGATCAACCAGATTCGCCGCTCCGACCTCAACCGCCGTTGCTCCGGCGAACATCATTTCGATCACATCGTCGGCACTCGACACGCCGCCCATTCCGATAACCGGAATATTGACTGCCTGCGAAACCTGATAAACCATTCTAACAGCTATTGGGAAAATTGCAGGTCCCGAGAATCCTCCCATCACATTTGCGATCACGGGCTTTCTGCGGCGAAGGTCAATCCTCATACCGAGCATGGTGTTTATGAGGCTGATTCCGTCCGCTCCGGCATCCTCGCAAGCCTTTGCTATTTCAACAATGTTCGTAACATTCGGTGAAAGCTTTAAAATTACAGGCTTCGTCGTTACTGCCTTGACCGCTTTTGTGACCTCGGCAGCCGCTTTCGGGTCTGTTCCGAAGCTCATTCCGCCGCCGTGTACATTCGGGCAGGAAACATTGACTTCAAGCCAGCCGACCTGTTCCTCTTTATCAAGTTTTTCGCATGTGTAGGCATAATCATCGACCGAAAATCCGCTTACATTTGCCATAACAGGCTTATTGAAGCATTTTTTTAGCTTCGGCAGTTCGTCGCTTATCACCTTATCAACACCCGGATTCTGAAGTCCAACGGCATTTATCATGCCTGACGTACACTCGGCTATTCTCGGCGTTGGATTGCCGAACCTCGGGTCTTTTGTCGTGCCCTTGAAAGAGAATGTTCCGAGCATGTTTATATCATAAAGCTCGGCGAATTCATATCCGAAACCGAATGTGCCCGAGGCGGGAATTACAGGATTATCAAGCTCAATTCCGCAGAGGTTAACCTTTGTTACCATACTATTTCCTCCCTTTCAAGCACCGGGCCGTCCTTGCAAATTCGTTTGTTGCCGTATTTAGTCTTGCATGTGCATCCCATGCACGCGCCGAAGCCGCAGCCCATGCGCTCCTCGAAGCTGTACTGTCCGCCCGTTTTTGCTATGCTTTCTATTGCCTTGAACATCGGCATTGGACCGCAGGTATAGAAATATGTGTAATCCAAGTTTTTCAGAACATCTGTTACAAAGCCCTTTGTTCCGACGCTTCCGTCCGTCGTTGTGACATAAACCTCGGCGCCTGTCGCATTAAATTCATCAACACCGAACACTTCATTTTCGGAGTTAAAGCCGAGTATCACCGTTACCTTTTTGCCCTCGGCAATCAGCTTTTTACAAAGCATATACATTGGCGGAACGCCTACTCCACCGCCGATAAGCACGGGATAATCGCCGCTTTTGGACGTGTCATAGCCGTTGCCG
>CALBHM010000131.1 GCA_937892835.1 uncultured Ruminococcus sp.
ACGTAAAGACGGGAAATTTAATCTGAAAATAACTTTTTCAGTTTCTCCGCTTTTTTCTTCTTAACAAACCAACTGTTCGATCGCTATAGGTTTCATTTTATGTTGAGGGAATAGAAGAGGAAGAATTAAAAGAGCATATTCCTGTTATTTATGCAGAGGCGAAAACAAAAGAGAAATATATAATTAAATTTGAAAATTTAGACCCGGATTTTAAAAAAGTTTCTTGTAAATTGATTAGGAGAACGATAAAACTATGAAACCGATTTATATTTCAGGTGAATCGTTGCAAGGTGAGTCATACAAATTATTTATAAGCTGTTTATTTGAAAAATCAAATATATTTTCTTACGAAGTGCTTAAGGATTTTGATGTCATACACGATACAGATGATAAAAAATATTTTGATAAAATCTTGAAATCTGAAAAGATTTTTAATAATTTTTATAAGAAAAAGAGTGTTGATGAAAGAAACAAATTAAAATCCTTTGTGTATTTGAATAATTCGGCTGTAAAACAATATTTGAAAAGTGCCGAATCAATTTATCATTGGAATTACCCGAACAATATAGAAAATTTGTGCTTCTATAAAAACGATGTGTGCGTCTTTGAGTCTGTAACGCATGAAGATTATTTTGTTTTTTACTCCGGGGATAAAATAGAAATTGATAGGTTAAAAGAGTACGGACTGAAATCTATATAATATAAAACCCCTCGATAGTTTTCGACTATTGTCGTGGTGAAAATGTATCGGACATCGTTCCTTCCATTTCCACGGCAGGAGAGGTGCAGGGAAAAATATTCTCTCCATTGAGTGTACGTTTTATTACATCCAAAAGCTCCGTTGTGCCGTGGTCCTTGTACCATAAGCTGTCCGCCGCACCTTTTTTTGCTCTTGCAAGAACCTCGGGGTCGACAAGAGAGGTGATAATTACTGTTTTGATGCGTGGAAAACTGTGCTTGATGCGCTCTGCGGCAGCAAGACCGGAATGCTTATGCTGCGTTTGCACATCCATGAGGATAAGTTGAACCGAACCGTTACAGTTTTTCTCCGCTTCAAAAGCGTCACGGTACACGCCGACAAGATTAAAGCTTTCTTCAGCCTTCAGGCGTTCGGCAAAATGCCTTTGAATATACAAATCGTCCTCAACGAGTATGGTGTTTATCATAGGTAATTCTCCTTTGCGGGAAGAGTTATAAGCAAAGCAAAACGAGGCATATATGCTGTTTGCATTTCACCGCCTGCCGTTTCAATGCTATGGCGAAGCGATGACAATCCGCTGCCTTCCTTAATCGGTTCGTTTGGAACTGTTCCATTGTTGGTAATGGTAATATTGTATATGTCGTTTCGTTCGGTTATGCGGATATACACTTCACTGCCGTTTGCGTGCTTGATACAGTTTGTCACACACTCCTTGGCAGCCGCAACCGTCAATTCCTCGACTGTTGAGTCGGTAGGAATATAACCGTTTATTTTCACCGTTACATCAAGCTCTTTAGCCGCTTGTATAACCTCGTCAATTGTATCCTTGGGTGTGACACGGTCGCTGGTAAGCACGGTAATTGCTTGCTGCAATGTTTTGAGCTTTTGGTCTGTGTCCTCACTGCTTTCGATTATATCACGAATTGTCAACAGACTTCTGCCTATAGTGTCATGAATATGTATTTTAAGATCAAGACTTTCTTTTTCCTTGATGTCATCTGCCATACGCTCGTACATCATTTGTAATTTACCGTTTACATCCTTAAGCTCTCGGTTAATTTCGGCCTGACGAACGTTGCCGTTATAAAGCTCTGTGACGTTGTGAGCCGTCATTTGCTGCCAGCGATCGTCACGGTCCACTGTAATATTTTGTTTGTGGAACTGCCATACTGTTTTGTCGGGCAGAATGTGGCAATCACCGTTGACGATAACGGCTCTGTCGGGACTTGCCAAAGCGGCATCAAAGTCCTCGGTAATTTGCAGCTCGTGGCCGCTCATCATAAACGACAGGCGACGCATACGGTTGTTGCAAAGAATGATTCTGCCGTCGGGATCGGCAAAGCAGATTCCCATAGGAAGCTTGTCTGTGGCTTCTTTAATGGAAAACGGTGACAGCTCGTTCTTGCGGCGGCGATATTCTATCGGCAGGGCTACTGTAAAGTGAATTGCAGCCAAGACGATTGCAATAACAAAAACTATCCATGGCGCACTGAGTAAAAACGCGTCTTTGCCCTCGTCGGGGTCGCCCTGTGTGACCGAAAACAGCATCGTTATCAAAACAACAAAACTGACGGTGCAAGGCAAACTGCGCAAGGGCTTTTTACTGCGGAGAATTTGATACAGGAAAAGTCCAAGCTCAAGTACAGATTCACAGAAGAGAACTAACGGAATTATTGTTTGAAAAAGCTCAGGAAGAGAGGAAAATGTAATCATTTCACTGCACCTCCTTCGGGAAGGAAAACAAGATGCTGGTAGCCACCGGCTTCATCTTTATCATAGCAAATGTTGGCTTTATCTGCAAGGTAAGACAGGTCGGCCTTACAGCAAACATTCAGCGACAGCCGCAGACTGTTTATATATGTGAGGCTTACTTGTATGCTCGTTATATTTTCAAGGTCGGCTTCTATAATTTTCTCGTAAAAGTCAAAAATTGCGGCAGCGGTTTTGCCGGAGAGCATAGGAAGCTCACTGCCTACAAACAGAGTATTGCGTACATTTAAAAGCTTGAGCGTCTGCAACGATTCGGAAAAAGCTCGTTCAAGCTCGCTGGCTGTGACCTTATAATCACGGTCAGTCAACAGCGTAAGATGCTTGCGCCGTTTGATATAACTGCATAAAACAGCAATCTCCGAAAGAAGGATTTTCGCTCTGTCGGCTTCCGATTTTGATGCCTTTCGATATTCCTTCATCAGTGCTGCGATGCGGTCAATCTGTGTTTGTGTTGTCGATTGCAGTAAATCATACAGACGGTTTTGCTCCTCCACCTTGCGGCGCTTCGACTCTCGCTTATATTCATAACGCAATATTTCATTTCGCTCAGCAAGCTCCTCGGCGAGACATTCGGCTTCCTCTTTTATGGCAAGCAGGGCGGAAACATCCTCCGTCCAAACGGCATAACCGCCGCCAATCGGCATGGCATGAAGATTTAGGCCGTCGGTGAGGGTAATGGGATGTTGTACCGCGTTTTTTATTTCATCTTTTGAAACGGGTTTTGTGTTCAGTGCAGAATATCGAACGTTAAAATTCTTGTCTGTAATTTGGGCCGAGGTTCCTTCCGAGGAGGCGAACAGGTCGGCGTAGCGGCTGTTGGAGTGAATGTATCCGCAGACAATGCAAGCCTCAAAGCAAAGCATATACATAAGGCTCTGAAAAGCGGTAACATCACCGAATACCGTCTTTAACCACGGAGAATCGATATAGTTCAGCGCAAGATAGGTAAGCGAAATTGCTAAAGGAATTACAGGTAAAAAGCGACGTTTACCACTCTTTAACCGACATTTGAAGAGCATAACAATA
>CALBHM010000132.1 GCA_937892835.1 uncultured Ruminococcus sp.
CGTCTTGTTTACGCACTCGTCATAGTCCTGAAAATCGTCCGTCACCTGTCCGTTAAGGAAATTTTCCTGACCCTCGGGACGGAACTCTCCGCCGATAGGCTGAGTTTTCCAAACGTTGGTTTTCCGGGCCCTTTTCAACTGATTGTAGAAGTAATATTTATTATCGGAATTAATCGTACTGTATGTAAACGAATCATCATGGAATCCGATTTGACCGTTATTTGAACCGGGAGTTCCGGGGTAACGAGTAAGAATTTTAGTGTTCTTGAACCAATGCTCATATGCGTAAATTATCTGCCTTTTCTGTCTGTCCGAAGCCATGGCAGGCTTAATTTCATCGCAGACGTGCCACTCGCCCCAGTGACCGATAAGACCTGTCGTTATATAAGCGATTCTCTTGTCGCCGTCATAGTTAAGTGCAAATTGGTCAATAAAATCAAGCAGGAAATCAATCAGTCTCTGATCGCTGTAGTCGGGACTGATTCCTCCGCCGTACTCAGTATATTCGTATTTCTTTACGCCCATATCCCAAATGAATTGCGGAACGGCGCACTCCTTGTCGGGGTAATCCAGATAAACTCTCAGCGCCGCCTGATGTCCTCGGCGGGCGATTTTTTCAAGCTTTTCTTCAAGCGTGCCTCTGAGCGAAAATGTACCGTCGTCGGCAACAAGCTCCGTCATCGGAACATAGAGCCATTCCATGCTGTAAGGCACAGAGGTGTCTGCTCCGTCCTCGCTGTAGAACGGCATAAATCCCTTCATGGGATTACCGTAAGCCGTTTCATATTCAAGCTTCGTTGCGTTGAAACCGGGATAATTTCCGCAAATCATCGCAAGGCAAAGTGTTATTACATTGAGAAATGAAAGTATTTTATAAATAAAGTTCATGTACATCCCCCTTTTTTAATATAATACATTTTTTTGAACGTCGGGTCAATATACAAATTTCATGAAATTCGCATTCTTTTGCAGTATCGACCACATTGGTCGTCCTTTGAAATTTTTCTTTAATCTACCATTTCCTTATCCCCTCCGTCGTCAAAGACCACCTCCCCTTACCATAAGGGGAGGCTTGTAGAAATTCTACTTCTTTTTTCAACGAGAAGAAATAATAAAATTCTGGTTCAAAGAAATAAAACACTGAAATTTATGTCCCGTTCATCCTCCCCTTAAATGATTTAAGGTAGCAAAGCGGCGACACGGTAGTGAATGACAGTCCGGTGGACTGTCAGAGCCGTGGCGTGACCAAGCCGCAGCGAGACGGTGGCTCGGAGAGCCGGTAGGGATAAAGATTAATAAATTTCAGCAAACTTTCAAGAAACCCCTCAGTCGGCTACGCCGCCAGCTCCCCTATAAGGGAGCCGAGAATATATTTTCTTATGACCTCTGGTGCAATGTGTTCATCGACCCTTATGGAATGTACCTTGCCCGAACCTCAAACAAATCTGACTCTATATTTTCTCAGCCAATAATCGAACTGGATAAAATACGCTATTGTCTGCGGCGTTGTCATCAGCTGGCCGTACCACGGCTGACTTTTATTTTCCGTCAAAAGCTTCGTCAATTTATCTTTCTTTATGAAATCAAGCAGCGGCGAAGTGCCCTCATCAATTATCGCCTGCAAGCGTGAAGAAACGGCGGCAAGATAATTCGGATTGTGCGTTTTCGGATAAGGACTTTTCTTTCGCCAAAGCACCTCGTCCGGCAGATACCCACGCATTGCTTCACGAAGAAGTCCCTTCTCATAACCGTTGTGATCCTTCATCTCCCACGGCACATTGTAAAGGTACTCAACTATTCTGTGGTCGCAGAACGGAACTCTGACCTCAAGTGACGAATACATGCTCATTCTGTCCTTACGGTCAAGCAGGGTTTGCATGAACCAATCAAGATTCAGCTTCATCATCTGCGCCGTTTTCAGGTCATCCTCTTTCATATTGCTATATAGCGGCGCACTATCGGAAGTCAGCCTGTATCTTGCATAAACATATTCCGAGCCGTCAATTTTTTCGGCGAATTCATCTTTTAAAAAAGATATTCTGTAATCCGTCGACTGTGCCCAAGGGAACCCCTCGGATGAACGAATCGTTTTGTCCCTGTACCACGGATAACCGCCGAAAATTTCATCGGCGCACTCGCCCGAAAGAGCAACAGTGCCGAATTCTTTTATCGCCCTGCATAACAGCAGCATTGAAGCGTCAACATCGGCCATTCCCGGCAGGTCACGGGCGTCGACGGCGGAATAAAGAGCATCAACAAGCTCATCTGTATCAATAACGATCCAGTGGTGTACTCCGCCGAGATATTTCTCCATAACACGAATAAATTCCGGGTCGGAATTCGGTTGAAATTTTGACTTTATAAAATACTTGTCATTGTCCTTATAGTCAACGGAAAAGGTGTGAAGAACCTCTCCCCTTTTCTTGAATTCCTCGCTTGTAACCGACGATATAAGGCTTGAATCCAGTCCGCCGGAAAGGAATGTACAAAGAGGAACATCGGAGACAAGCTGACGCTTTATTGAATCTGTGACAAGAAACCGTACCTTTTCGACCGTTTGCTCGAAGCTATCCGTATGCTCATGCGCTTCAACATTCCAATAGCGATAAATCGTCAGTCCCGTCTCGTCATAAATCGCATAATGCGCAGGTCTCAGCTCATTTATATCCTTAAAAACTCCGCAGCCCGGTGTTCTTCCCGGACCGATAAGCATAATTTCCGACAAAGAACGATTATCAATTATCGGCTCAATTTCCGGGTGTTCAAGCAATGCCTTTATCTCCGAGCCAAAGACGAATCCACTCTTGCACATAGAATAAAAAAGCGGTTTAACGCCCATTCGATCCCTTGCAACAAAAAGCTTTTTCGTCTCATGCTCCCAAACGGCGAATGCAAAAATTCCGTTAAACATTTCAACGCATTTTTCACGGTATTCAACATATGCTTTCAGCACGACCTCTGTGTCGGAATGACTGAAAAAGTTGTATCCTCTGCTCTCAAGCGTGTTTCTTATCTCATCCGTATTGTAAAGCTCGCCGTTATAGCAGAGAGTGAAAACCGCGCCGTCAACAGCATAGGTCATCGGCTGTTTACCTTTTTCGATATCAACGACAGCCAAACGTCTGTGCATCAGCACTGCATCATGAGAAAAAAATTCGCCGTGCTGATCGGGTCCTCTTGAATAAAGCTTGTTTTGCATGTTATAGAATTGACTTTCATATTTTGACAAATCCGTTGTGAAAGAAACCTGTCCGCATATTCCGCACATAAAATCACCTCATTTTGCTGCCTTTATATTTTTCTCTTGTGGCAATTCCGCCTCTGATATGTCGCTGTGCCTTGTTAATATCAAGTATTTCCCTGACCTCACGGCTTAAACCGGGATCAATCTCCTCCAATTTTTGCGTAACATCGGTATGTACCGTCGATTTGGAAATTCCGAAAACCTTTGCGGCTGCTCTAACGGTCGATTTGTTTTTTACGATATATTCGCCGAGTTCAACCGAACGAATTCGTGCTGTTTCATTCAAAAGAAAAACCTCCCGGATTTACATATCAGTAAATGATATGTTCGAGAGGTTAAAATTATGTCATTATATTGTTTCGATATCGTACGGAGTTGTCTGATATACGAAATAGTTCAGCCAGTTTGAAAAAAGCAGGTTTGCATGCGCCCTCCATGAGACGATTGGCTCTTTGGTCGGATCGTCGTTCGGGAAATAATTCTTCGGAACGGCAATATCAAGACCCTTTTCTTTGTCCCTGAGATACTCGTTTTTCAGCGTGTCACGGTCATATTCGGAATGTCCGGTTATAAAAATCTGCCTGCCCTTGTTCGTGGAGATTGCATAAACTCCGGTATCGGGCGACGAAGCAAGAATTTTCAGTTCTTTGACCTTTTTTATATCCTCGGTCAGAACAGTCGTATGCCTTGACTGCGGCACCATAAAGGTTTCGTCAAAGCCACGGAAAAGAATCGACTTTTTATAGTTTACCTTGTGAGGAAAAACGCCGAAATACTTCTGTGGCAAATGGATTTTCGGAATTCCGAAATGATAGTAAAGACCGGCCTGAGCACCCCAGCAAATATGGAAGGTGCTCGTAACGTGAGTTTTGCTCCACTCCATGATTTTGCAAAGCTCATCCCAGTATTCGACCTCTTCAAACTTCATGTTTTCAACAGGTGCGCCGGTGATAATCATGCCGTCGTACTTGTTGTGCTTGATCTCATCAAAGGTCTTGTAAAAAGCGAGCAAATGACCCTCCGAGGTGTTCTTCGACTTGTGAGAGGTTGTGTACATCATTTCCATCTCAACCTGGAGCGGAGTGTTTCCGAGCAGCCTCGCAAACTGAGTTTCTGTTTCGATTTTCTTCGGCATAAGATTCAGTAGCAGGATCTTCAGCGGTCTGATATCCTGCTTAATCGCCCTTTTTTCCGTCATTACAAATATGTTTTCATCATGGAGAACCTTGACGGCCGGCAGTCCATTCGGTATTTTAATTGGCATTAGGTATCACTCTTCAATCAGATTTTCTCAAGAGCCTGTGCAATATCCTCAATAAGGTCCTGTGCATTTTCAAGTCCGCAGGAGAAGCGAACAAGGTTTGCCGGCACTCCTGCAGCGGCAAGCTCAGCGTCGTTCATCTGGCGGTGGGTTGCGCTCGCCGGATGGAGACAGCAAGTTCTCGCATCGGCAACATGCGTCTCGATAGCCGCAACCTTAAGATTCTTCATAAACTTCTCGGCCGCAGCTCTGCCGCCCTTTATGCCGAAGCTGACAACTCCGCATGAGCCGTTCGGGAGATACTTCCGGGCAAGCTCATAATATTTGTTGCCCTCAAGCGACGGATAGTTGACCCATTCGATTTTATCGTGAGAATCAAGGTATTTTGCAACGGCAAGTCCGTTTTCACAATGTCTTTTCACTCTGACGTGGAGACTTTCAAGTCCGAGATTGAGAATAAATGCATTCTGCGGAGACTGGATCGAGCCGAAATCACGCATAAGCTGAGCTGTTGCCTTTGTAATAAACGCTCCGCCCATTCCGAAACGCTCGGCATAAACAATGCCGTGATAGCTGTCGTCGGGAGTGCAAAGTCCCGGGAACTTATCGGCATGAGCCATCCAATCAAACTTACCCGAATCAACAATACACCCGCCGACGCCTGCGCCGTGGCCGTCCATGTATTTTGTTGTTGAATGAGTGACGATATCTGCGCCCCACTCGAACGGACGGCAGTTGATCGGAGTTGCAAATGTATTGTCAACGATAAGCGGAACACCGTGCGCATGAGCGGCATTGGCAAATCTTTCGATATCAAAAACCGTCAAAGCCGGATTAGCTATTGTTTCGCCGAAAACAAGCTTCGTATTAGGCTTGAATGCGGCTTCAAGCTCCTCGTCCGAGCAATCAGGCTCAACAAACGTGAAATCAATACCCATCTTCTTCATAGTGACGGCAAAGAGATTGTATGTACCGCCGTAAATCATCGAGGAAGCGACAACGTGATCACCGCAGTTTGCGATATTGAACACAGCATAGAAGGAAGCAGCCTGACCCGAAGAGGTAAGCATAGCGGCCGAACCGCCCTCAAGCTCACAAATCTTCTTCGCAACCATGTCGTTGGTCGGGTTCTGAAGTCTTGTGTAGAAATATCCTTCGGCCTCAAGGTCAAAAAGCTTGCCCATGTCCTCGCTTGTGTTATATTTATAAGTCGTGCTCTGAATTATCGGGATCTGTCTCGGCTCGCCGTTACCGGGAGTGTAGCCACCCTGCACGCACTTTGTTTCAATTCTTTTTTCGCTCATCAAATCAAGTCCTTTATACTAATTTCTTCAAATATTCCAAACCCTTTGGCACTGCCGTCAACGGAGTTTCCCGACCCTCATATTCGAGAGTTACCCATCCGTCATAGCCGGAATTTTTTATAAGCTCCACGCATTCCTTAACCGGAACGATTCCGTCGCCGAGAATCGAGCCGCAGAGATGATTTCCGTCTCTCGTGTCAAAATATCCCTCCGGGGTAGGAACGCTCTTGTCGGCAAAGTAAAAATCCTTAACATGAGCATAAACAATATGCTTCACACCGACCTTAACTGCGTCAAGCGGTATTTCGTCAGCACAAAGGAAGTTGCCGATATCAACAAGCCAGCCGAAATTATCGTCATTGACAGCATTGATAAGTGCCTCTACCCTGTCGCTCTGCTGGCAGTAAAATCCGTGATTTTCAACCGAGGTTTTGATGCCCTTGGTCTTTGCATATTCCGTAACGGCCTTGCAGCCCTTAGCAAGCACGGGAAGATATTTTTCAAAGCCTGTCTTTGAGAATCTTTCCGCCTCGGGGCCGATCGTTGCGTCATGGCGCATAGTTTTTACACCGAGGATTTCGGCGATATCCACCTCACTCTTGAGCCGTTCGATTTCGGAATCAACGTCTTTGTTGATGAAATCCGCGCCGATAGCGTAATTGGAAATCTCCACGCCTGTTTTATCGGCATAGGCACGAAGCTCCTTGGCATATTCGATTTTATTCTTATCTCCCGGGTTTATTTCGGCAAATTCAATGCCCTCAAATCCCATTTTTTGGGCAAGGTCAATTCTTTCAAAATCACTGTTGCCGAGCTGAGAATAGCTGTAGCTGCTGACAGAAATTTTCATTTCAAACACCCATTTTACCGTTGAGGAAATCAACGGCCTTTCTTATATCCTTCTCGGGATCGTCGCCGACCTCTCTCTCAATCGTGAGGAAGCCCTTATATCCGATATCCTCAAGTGCCTTGAGATATTCGTCCCAGTTGACGCTGCCCTCGCCGAGCGGAACTTCGATAAAGCTGTCCGCCGTCACGATATGAGACTCAACCATGCCGTAAATGATGTCGGGGTCAACATAGTAGTTCTGCTTGCCGTCCTTTGCATGAGTATGTACAATGTAATCTTTGAGGTTATGTACAGCACCTGCCGGATCGTCGCCCGTAACCATAACGAGGTTAGCCGGGTCAAGATTTACACCGACACCCGTTGAGCCGAGTGAATCAAGGAACTTTTTAAGCGTCGCCGACTTCTCAGGGCCTGTCTCAATCGCAAAATGTGCGCCGATATCATCCGCATAGCGGCTTAATTCGAAGCAAGC
>CALBHM010000133.1 GCA_937892835.1 uncultured Ruminococcus sp.
ACTTATTGAAAGAGTGAACGCAGAGGGTGTTCAATTCGGCATCTGGTATGAGCCGGAGATGATTTCCGAGGATTCGGAGCTTTATAAGGCTCATCCCGACTGGTGCGTTCATGTTGAAGGCAGAGAGCAGTCGCCCGCTCGTTGGCAGTATGTTATTGACATGACAAGACAGGATGTCCGTGACTGTATCTTTAATCAGATGTATGATGTCCTTTCTAAAAACAATATCGCATATCTCAAATGGGATTATAACAGAGCTATTACCGAGCCTGCATCGGTTTTACTTGATGCACGCCATTCAAAGGAGTTTTTCCACCGTTTTATTCTCGGCACATATGAGCTTATGGACAGAATCACAAGCGCATTTCCTCATATTCTCTTTGAGAGCTGTGCAGGCGGTGGCGGACGTTTTGACGCCGGTATGCTTTACTATATGCCGCAGACATGGGCCTCGGATAACACCGACCCGATCGAGCGACTGACTATCCAGTTCGGCACATCAATGTGTTATCCTGCATCAAGCATGGGAGCACATGTTTCCGCCTGCGACAGAACAGGGATCGAAACCAAGGCGGCAGTTGCTATGGCCGGAACATTCGGCTACGAGCTTGATCCTAAGGAAATGTCCGCCGAGGACAAGGAAAAGGTTAAGGAGCAGGTTAAGGATTATCACAGATACTATAATGTAATCCATTTCGGCGACCTTTACAGAATCATTGCACCGACGGATGACGAGTTCAAGTGCGCATGGGAGTATGTTGCGAAGGACAAGAGTGAAGCATTATTGACGGTTGTTATCAAAAACAGAGCGCCGCACGATTTTCTGCTTATCAAAATGAAGGGCCTTGACCCGGATAAGATGTACCGTGACGAAACGGACGGTGAGATTTATTCCGGTGCATTGCTTATGAATGCAGGTATCAACCTGACGGACGGAACATTGAGCGCAGGCAGAAGCTTTGTAAGATATTTCACAGAGGTTAAATGATTTATGATAAAAGATTTTCTTGCAGTCGGTCAGATTGTCGGTACTCACGGAGTGCGAGGCGAAATGCGCATAAATCCGTGGGCGGACTCACCCGAATTTCTTAAACAATTCAAAACTTTATATTATGATGCAGAGGGCAAAAACAGCGTCAAGGTTATTTCCTCACGTCCGCACGGAAACATTGTTCTGATGAAGCTTGAGGGCATTGACACTGTTGAAGCTGCTTCGGCGATGAGAAACAAACGGCTTTATATGCGCCGCTCGGATGCAAATCTTGCCGACGGAGTTTACTTCATTGAGGAACTTGTCGGATGTGACGTTTTTGATGCCGATGACGAGGGCAAGCGATACGGAAAAATTTCCGACGTCAGCGAAACCGGCGCAAACGACGTTTGGCATATCATGTCGGACAATGAAAAGGAATATCTTATTCCCGCAATTCCGAGCGTTGTGATTGATACGGACGTTAAGGAAAACAGGGTGCTGATAAGACCGATGAAAGGTATATTTGACGATGAGAATTGACATAATGACATTGTTCCCCGAGATGTGTGAGCGTGTTCTTGACGAAAGCATTATCGGCCGCTCGAGGGAGGGCGGCCTGGTTGAAATAAACTGCGTCAATATCCGTGATTTTTCAACGGACAAGCACCGCCGAGTGGACGATACAACCTATGGTGGCGGCACGGGAATGATAATGCAATGCCAGCCGATATTCGATTGCTTCACTGAGCTTGAAAGAGAAATCGGCATTCGTCCACACCTGATATATATGTCTCCGCAGGGAAAAACGCTTGACCAGCAAAGAGTAAAAGAGCTTGCAAAAATGGATAACATAGCTATTCTCTGCGGCCATTACGAGGGCATTGACGAACGTGTTATTGAGGAGCTTGTTGATGAGGAAATTTCAATCGGCGATTATGTTTTGACCGGCGGAGAATTACCGGCTTTGGTACTTGCCGACAGCATAACGAGAATGCTTCCCGGTGTGCTTGCGAGCGATGAAGCGTTCGAAGAGGAGAGCCACTATAACGGCTTGCTCGAATATCCTCAGTATACAAGGCCTTATGAATGGCACAAAAAAACCGTTCCGGATGTTCTCCTGACAGGTCATCATGCAAACATAATGAAGTGGCGCAGGGAACAATCATTGGAGCGTACAAAGGCACGCAGACCCGATCTGTTGGAAAAAGCCGAATTAAACGGAAAAGACTTGAAATATCTCCAATCATTGGATAATGAGAGAAAAAAATAGTCAATGTGCATTAAAAGTACAGTTATTCGGTGTACAAAGTGCACAAACCATGACTTCCCAAAATACTCACATTTGGAATACAAGCCGAAATAATTTTAAAGTCGATTTTATTTGTTGACGTTGAAAACTTTTGTGATATAATAACTCTTGTATGAAAGGTTTAAGCCTCATTTGTGCGGTGTTGCCTTAAAACAGACTTTTGGAATTAACTTTTGATTAGGAGATATCAGTTATGTGTGAAAAAGACGTTACAGTTCAGAATCAGGTAGGCCTCAGTGCCCGTCCTGCAACATTTTTTATTCAGAAGGCTAATTGCTTCAAGTCGTCCATCTGGATCGAAAAGGAAGAAAGACGTGTAAACGCAAAGAGCTTGCTCGGCGTACTTTCTCTCGGTATTGACGGCGGCACAACAATTAAGGTCATCGCCGCAGGCCCCGATGAGGAGCAGGCTGTTGATGAGCTTGTTAAGCTTGTAAACTCGGGCTTCGCAGTATAACACATAAATCATGACTGCCGCATATGATTATGCGGCAGTTTTTGAATTTATGGGGAAATATACAATGTTTTATTAAACGCATAAGTTTGTTTACGATTCTTTAATATCTAATCTTTATCCCCTCCGTCGCTCATGCGACACCTCCCCTTGATTCAACCAAGGGGAG
>CALBHM010000134.1 GCA_937892835.1 uncultured Ruminococcus sp.
AACAGTTCCGCTGTTCCACTTGCCTTTTTCGCTTAAAAGTTTTATCGCAGATAATCTTCTGTGACCGCTGATAAGTTTATATGTTCCGTAAGATGTTTTCGTAACGGCAAGACTATGAATAAGTCCCTGACGTTCTATATCTTCCGCTAGCTCTTCTATGTCGGGCAGAGAATAGAAATTTTCTGAATTTGTTTCTATGTCTGTCACTTTTATCATCTTTATATTATCGATGTAGCTGTCCGATGCCGCACCTTTTATATCTGTTGTTATGGCTTTGTCAAAATTAAATCTTTTTGCCATTTTTACATCCTCCTTGACTTACTGCTCAACCGTTCGGATAATTTCGTCTGCAAGCCGTTCGTAGCAACGTGCAGGATTTATCCAAGACATATACTCTGAAGCCGTTATTCTGTAACTTATGCTATTCTTGATAGCACGTGAAAACGGAACAACGGTATTCAGCACCTTATCACCAAGGTTCTTTTTCATTATCTCAAGTAACTCTTGATCTGCTTTGTTACCTTTATCGTATTTTGATGCAAAGCAAGCGTATTTTGTACCGGCATTTGCGATTTTCTGTGTTACTCTTGCAAGCCCCTGGACTGCAAAAGTTCCAAGTTCGATTGGCACATATACATAGTCGCAGATAGTCAAAACGTTTTCTGTGAAGTCGTTCATTGCCGGTGGCATATCAACTATTATGTAGTCGTAAGCTGATTGCCTGAACTTAATTATGTTTGACTGTTTTTCTTCATCTGATAAGTTGACAAACTCATTAGATATTGCGTTCATTCTAACTGACGAAGTTACTATATCAATGTTATCATAACGTGTTTTTTTAATCATTGGCTTCTCATCGGCGTTGATAATAGCACGTTCACAACCACTCACGTCATTTGTTAATTCGGTAAAAAATCGGGAGCTGTTGCACTGACCGTCAAAGTCAATCAAAAGAACACGATTTTTACGACGGGATAACGTGTATGCAATGTTGATTGCCGTGGAAGTTTTTCCAACTCCGCCTTTGTTGTTGTAAAAAGCGATCATTTTCATTTTGTAAACCTCTTTCTGTTGCTTTATGCAACACATAAAATTAAGCCCTTTTTTAATAAAAAAGCAACGGAAAAGGACGGCAGGCTTACTTCTCCGTCCTACAGTGTAGCTATCACTGTCCGTTGCTAAGAACGACATAATCACTATTCCCAAACGTTTTAACGTCACTACCTCTTGATTTGTCGTTCGTGCGGCATAGTCGCTAGCCGCTTGCGAGAGCTACCGGAGTTGCACCGGCTGTACTGTTGCTCTCATATAGATGCAACACGGTGTCGCACCTGATATGGTGATATGCTTATATTTTTGTTAATGTAGAAACGGTCTTTTCGAGTATACCTGTCATTTTGTTGAGTTCGTCTTGTGTTGCATTGTCATTAACAACAAAGCAGGAAATGAATACATAATTGTTGTTGACCACAAAATAGTAGCCACATTCGGTCTTAGCGAACGTTTGATTATACGCTTTATTGTCGTATTGATTCCGGCAATTGTAACATTAGTCGACTTGTTGACAACAACAGTATCCACATCAACATTACCGGTAAAGGCGATAATATCATTTATATCACTGTCAAAATCGACAGAATATGAGGTCTTTACAGAAACAGATCCTTTATATTGATTATCAGCATCAAAAGCATATGTATAGCCGACATCTGGTGATGGTATTTGCCAGTTGATATCAGCCGGTAAATTTAAGCTGTATTTTTCTGTATGACCTACGAAAAATTCCATCACAGGAGATCCTTCAATTGACGTTGTTGATGAACTTGTTAAGTCAATTTCACTTGAAGAAATAACACTATTCGATACACTCATTGTAGTATCTAAAGCTGTGTTGGTATTGCTTGCATCTATAGATGTGTTAGTACATCCCGATAAAGATACAATTACTGTTGTGCATAAAATTGGTAATAGTTTTTTCATTGTTACTCCTTTTCTTTTCCTAAAAATTTCTTTCTTCCTTCGAGCATAGCAACATACTGTCCGTAGCTCATTCTCTTGTCAAGAGCCAACTTCTCGACTTTTGATATTTCAATTTCACTTTCAGTTTTACGCTTGTGCGGCGCTGTAAAATCGATTATTTTTGCCGGCATTAGCTCACCTCCTTTCATGTAATAAAAAAAGCACAGCTGAGCTGTGCAATAAGTTGATATCTAACTGCTGTTATTTGCTACAATTAGAATTAAATAAATAATTCTAGTAAATTTCGACAAAGTATGATATAATTCTATCATAAAATCACTTTTTAAAGGAGTGCTACTATATGAACCCCAAAAATGTAACCATCCATGAAGCATACAAGATGTTTATAAATGAACAACTTTTTCGCAACAATAGTGAACGTACTTTGATTTGGTACAATGAAAACCTATCAGCATTTTTTAATTGGCTGGGCGAAAATAAAAACGTTGATAGCCTGACGGTTGATAATTATAAATCGTACTGTACTTTTCTTCAGCATGATTATGTTAAGCGTAATGGTCAGCCGTTGAAAAGTAGCAGTGTAAACAGCAGAGTCAGGGCAGTAAAGGCGTTTTACAATTATTGCATTGAAGAGGATCTACTTCCTGACTTTAGCAAAAAATTAAAAGCCACCAAGATAAGAAAAACTGAAAAACTTCCGCTTGATGACGATGAAATACATACATTGGTCAGTGCATTCGGTGATTCTGCACTTGAAGAACGCAATAGATGTTGGGTTATACTAATGTGCGATTCAGGGTTGCGCCGAGGGGAAATTATCAATTTGCAAATCGGAAATGTTCACCTCGAACGTGGATTTATGATAGTAACCGGTAAAGGAGATAAACAACGCTTTGTTCCATTAGGAGAACTATCAAAAATTTCATTAGCAACTTACATTCACAAATATCGGAATGAGGCTAAAGAATCGGAGCCTGTATTTGTGAATCGCTTTGGAGAAAAGTGTACGATAAATACGGTTAAACAAGTATTCCAAAAGCTTAAGAAGCAAACTGGAATTTCAAGATTACACGCACATCTTTTAAGACATACATTTGCGACCAATTATCTTTTTGATGGCGGAGATTTGGAAACTCTCCGTCTGCTT
>CALBHM010000135.1 GCA_937892835.1 uncultured Ruminococcus sp.
TGAAAGGATAAATATTATGAAAAAGACTGCAAAAATTCTTATCAGTGCTATCCTCTGTCTCGCTGTTGCATTTTGTTCGCTGATGCCTGCCTTTGCAAACGAGCCTAAAACTGCATTTATCGTTGTCAGCGGAATGAACACCTTCCCTCTTTACAAGGACAGCGAAAAGGTGTTTCCAACATCGACCAAAACAATCATGAAGCTTGCTTCCAAAATTGTTCTTCCCCTTGTCGAATTCTTCAAAGACGGCGATTATGATAAGCTTGGCGACGCACTTTTCCCTGCCGCGTCGGAGGCCTTTGACGACATCGCATGCAACCCTGACGGCAGCTCTAAATACATTGTTGCAACTGATGTATTTCCGCTGAGTGCAGGCAATTATCCCGACACGTTCATGAACGAGGTCAAGGACGAGGGCGGCGTTGTCAAGGCCGGAATTGAAGCCTTCGGCGCAGACAATACATATTTCTTCAACTACGACTGGAGACTTGATCCGCTCAAGCACGCCGACGAGCTGAACAAGTTTATCAAGAATGTCAAGGCAGAGACAAAGTGCGACCGTGTTGCGCTCGCCGCTTTCAGCATGGGCGGAACAGTCACCTGCTCATATCTTTATAAATACGGCAGTGCCGACGTTGACAGCGTCTCGCTTTGCTCGACGGCATTTCAGGGCACATCCTGCATGGGTTCGATGTTCTCGGGCGATATGAGCATTGACGCTTACGGTCTCATTCGCAGAATGGCACAGCTGACAAGGAACGATTTCCTCGACGAGCTGATTATGTTCCTCAACAACAGCCTTGATGCGTACAAGGTCAACGCTTCGATTGACGGCTACATAAATAATATCATCACAAATCTCAATGATAGACTTTATAAGGAGCTTATAATTCCTGTTTTCGGCTACATGCCCGGACTTTGGGATTTGGTTGACGCCGAGAATTACGAAAAGGCAAAAGAATTCATGCTCGCCGACGCCGATCCTGCGCTAATAAAATCCATTGACGAGTATCATTACAATGTTCAGGCAAAGGCTTATGACATTCTCAAAGCCGCAGAGAAAGACACAACGGTTTACATAACGGCGCAATACAATTTGCAGGGCCTCCCCGTCTCCGAAAGCTCGACAACAAGCAACAACGACTTCCTGATTGATGTCAATTATGCTTCCGGCGGTGCAATTTGTTCAAAACTCGACGAAACACTCCCCGAGGGCTACACACAGGCAAACGTGGACGGACATAACCACCTCAGCGCAGACCGTCAGCTTGACGCATCGACCTGTATGTTCCCCGAACAGACATGGTTCATTCGTGACATGGCACACGTTGACTACAATGTCGGCGAGTCAACGGATTTCCTTATTTGGCTTGCCAAGAGCGAGAAGCAGCTCACAATTCACGACAACGAAAGCTATCCGCAGTTCATGAAATATGACAGCAAAACGAACACACTCTCCCCTGTCACAGACAAGCTTCTTAAGCCTACGGTTGTTTCGCAGATATTCGCTTTCCTCACAAAGCTTGTGAAATTCTCAGCAGACATTCTGTTTTCGATTATATTAAAGTAAATCAAAAAGCTACCTCTTGATTTGAAAGTGAATCAAGAGGTAGTTTTTTAGTAAAAGATAAAACCGAGCTGACTTGGCAGCATTATGCGGCATCATGTCCTAACGATTCTGCTGCGTCGCACTTCAATATATATCAAAAAGGTGCTGTTCCGATTGTCCGAAACAACACCTTTTATATCACTGTTTAATTAATAGTTCGCTGTACCTGTCTTACCTGTTGAGATTGAAAGAACGATAAGCGCATCGTTTGAATTAACCTTACCGTCTCTGTTGAGGTCACCGGCCTTAAGCTGAGTTGCGTTGAAATTCATAGCACCGGTTGAATAGCGGAGAATATCAAGTGCGTCGTTTGAATTAATCTTTCCGTCCGAGTTTACATCGCCGAGCTTATATGAAGGAGCCGGAGTCGGCTTAACAACAGGCTGGATAGTATAATTCTTGAATTCCGGCCAGTAGCTGTTCTGAGCTTTGTAGCCTCTGCTCTCGGATTTTGCTGCTTTATTAGCAGGTCTCTCGAAGTAGTAGCACCAATCATAGCCTGCTGTGTATGCGCCCTGAGCGGTATTCGGGACGCTCTTGAGCTTATCAAGAATGTAGCCTGTGTCGCTCTTGTTGTTTGTAAGCTCATATTTAAGGAAATAAAGCTGACCGGTAAGAGTCTTCCAGTTGTAGCCGTTCTTGTTACAGAAGCTGATGAGATTATCGAATCTCGAAAGATTCCACTGGCAGATTCCGTAGCTGTCGCCGCCGTCGCCGTAAAGATTGGGGTTAAAGTCCGACTCAGCCTCAATGTTTGCAAGCACGCCGCATGCGCCGGCATTGTTGAGCTTAAGCTCCTTGATGCAGAATTCAAAGATAGTCTTTGCATTTGCCGAAGCAGCCGAAGCGGTAAACGGAATGCAGCAAACAATCATTGCAATACTAAGAAAAACAATTGCGATTCTTTTTATAAAAGTGGTTTTCTTCATAAAATACCTTCCTCGTGATTTTTTCAACACCAATATTTATACCACGGAAATGTTGTACAATTATGTCTTTTTTGTTAACGTTGTAACCTTTTGTAACTAATTGAGATTATTATTTACCTATATGTTCTGTATTATAAAAAAGAGACCGAATACAAAATTCAGTCTCTCTCTTTATATTTAATCATATAACTTTATAATCACGCTTGAAGATGTGATTTATCTTTTTATAATATGCCGTGTCAACAGCGTCTACGGTTTCATTTGTTGTCCTGAACCGCCAGTTTTTATCGGCAACACCGGGGATATTCATTCTTGCGTCACTTCCGAAGCCGCAAAGATCCTGGAAAGCGATAATTGCGGTATTGGAAACGGACTTCCACACGGTTTCGATTATTGCACGACAGCTTTCCGAGCGATAGCCGCCCTCGCCCCAGTTTTCGCCCTTGAAGCCGCAATAGTCGAGTGCAAAGCGTCTTGACACTTCATCGGCCTCCCAAAGCCAACCTAAAAGAGTGTTGTTGTCATGAGTACCGACATAGTTGACTGAATTCCTTACTGCGTTGTGTGGCAGATGCGACGAGTCTGAGCTTTCATCAAAGCCGAACTGAATAACGTTCATTCCCGGGAAAGCCGTATCCTCAAGAAGCTTGACAACGTCGTCTCCGAACACTCCGAGATCCTCGGCAATGATCGGCGTATCGGGATATTTTTCAAAAACTTTATCAAAAAGCTTCATTCCCGGGCCTTTTGCCCATTCTCCTACCCTCGCTGTCTCGCTATCGGCCGGAACCTGCCAGAAGCTTGCAAAGGCTCTGAAATGGTCAATTCGAACCACATCATAGGTGCTGATTGCCGCTCCGATTCGCTCGAGCCACCACGAATAGCCATCCTTATCCATCGCTTTCCAGTCATAGAGCGGATTACCCCAAAGCTGGCCGTCCTTTGAAAAATAATCGGGCGGAACTCCTGCGACTTTCTGCGGTTTCAGCGTTTTATCGTCAATCAGGAACATATCACGGTTTGCCCAAACATCTGCGCTGTCCATTGAAACATAGATAGGCATATCGCCGATAACGGCAATTCCCTTTGAGTTGATGTATTTCTTCACATTTTTCCACTGAGAATAGAAAATATACTGAACAAAACGCCAAAAGGCCGAGCGTTCCTCATAATCGTACCTGTGCTTGAGCATAAAGGTCTCATACCTTGCCTGCTCCTCGCTCCACCGCCACCACGGCTTCATGTCATTAGCCTCTTTGAGAGCCATATAAAGCGAAAAGTCGGTAAGCCATGAATTTTCCTTTTCAAAATCTTTTACACCCTGCGCAATTTCGGGAGTTATCCGTGAAAAAGCCGATTTGAGCAAAGCAAGTCTTTTCTCTGCGGTAAATTCATAGTCCGCAGTGTACGGGCTGCCGCCGTAAACATTGCTTTCAAGCTCTTCCTTAGTACAAAGGCCGTCGGAATAAAGCTGTTCGGGGTCAATGAACATAAAATTGCCGGCAAAGGCGGACGATGAGCAGTACGGCGAATTAGAAGAGTCAACGGGATTAAACGGTAGAACCTGCCAATAGCCGAAATTCATCTGACTGAGCCTATCGGCAAAATGCTTGCAATTATTATCGAAAACACCTATTCCGTACTTTGACGGAAGCGAAGAAATATGCATCAGCACTCCCGATGCTCTTTCCTTTAACATTTACTCACCCTCTTATAAATTACCGCTCGATTATATCACAAACCGGAAAATATATCAATAAAAAGCGACATTTTTTCGTACTGTATATAGACAAAGCTTTATTTTATGTTATAATATAGAAAAGAAGCAGGCGAAAACTCGCCGAAAAAAGACGAAAAGGAGAATTAACATGAAAACAACTAAAAAAATCTTAGCAATTCTCATTGCTGTAATCACGGTTTTCGGCATTCTGAGCGTTGCTGCCTCAGCAGATGACAAAACAGTTTATATCATTGCAGGCAATGTTGACATCGCGATCAATACACCGGTTGCAGGCGAAAAGCCCAGCATCGACTATGTTCTCAGCAGTGAGAATCTCAGCGTAACAGCTTTCACATGGTACGACAGCAAGACAAGCGGTATTGTCTCGGCTGCAGACTCAAGCTACGTTTATGAGGACGGCAGAGAGTACACAGCCAAAATCACAATCGCTCCCAAAGAGGGATACAAGTTTGACGATGCGCTCAAGGTAACTGTCAACGGTGAAGCACCTTCAACAATCCGTATTCAGGACGGAACAATCACCGTCGAAGCGAACTTCAGCTGCGACAAGGGTGCGGGAAGTAATTCCTTCTTCACCGGTCTCAAGAATGTTCTTCTCAATCTTTTGAAGATTATTCGTGATCTCGTAAGCCACATCATCGGCTTCTGATTTGTATAAATAATAAGACGGTATCTAAACTTAAATGTTTTGATACCGTCCTTTTTTATATGCTTCGATTCATCTTTATAATTCTTGCCGGCACTCCGACAGCCGTGCAATCCTGCGGAAGATTTTTGACAACGACCGCTCCTGCACCGACAATGGTATTCATTCCGACCGAAAGGCCTTGGATTATCCTTGAACCTGTACCCATTTCACAGCCCGAACCGAGATAAGTGCTTCCCGAGACGTTGACGCCGGGATAAACCGTCACAAAATCATCAATTCTCGAATCATGTCCGACGGTTGAATTTGCGCCAATATAAACGTGACTGCCGATTTTGATATCAAGCGTGATATAGGTGTTGGCACAAACAATGCAGCCCTCGCCTATCTCCACCCTGTCCTTTCCGAACACGGCAGCAGGGTCAATAAGCGTTGCATACTTCACATCTGCAATGCTCTTTATTTTCTCGACAATTCTTTTCCTGATCCTTGCGCTTCCGACGGCACAGACATAATATGCCCCCGGGTATTTAGCTGCTGCGGCTGTTGTTCCGATCACCTTGTAGCCGTCAATCAGCTTGCCCTGTACCTGAATATTATCGTCAATAAATCCAAGAATATTCCATTA
>CALBHM010000136.1 GCA_937892835.1 uncultured Ruminococcus sp.
GGCGACTTTGCAAAAGAGGTTGACGAAGCCGATTTTGCAACCGTTCCCGTAATTGACGAGAGCACGACCTCCGTTATGGCCGAGAGAGCACTTTCCGACCTTTCAAAGCTCGGCTATGTTTCTCAGTTCACGGTTCAGCCGAAATATTATCAGATCAACTATCACGATACTCCGGTCAGAGTTTCGTCTCTCCAGTATTCAAATATCATCAAGTGGCTCACCAATGCAAAGAACGGACTTCCGGCTTACGTTATCGTTGACGCAAGAACTCAGAAATCCACCCTTGTTGAGGTCAAGGACGGTATGAAATATTCAACCGCCGACCACTTCGCACACTATGTAACGCGTCACGTTCGTTTCAAGTATCCGACCTATCTTCTTGACGAGCCGACATTTGAAATTGACGAATCGGGTCACCCCTACTGGATTTTCGCAAAGCTCGACAAAACAATCGGTCTTTTCGGCGGTACTGACGTAACGGGCGCAATCATCGTTGACAGCGTAACCGGCGAATGCACGGAGTATTCGATTGACGAGATAAGAAACAACAACGACCTTGAATGGATCGACCGTATCTATTCCGCTGACCTTCTCGTTGAGCAGTTTGACTATTACGGAAGATATCAGCGTGGTTTCTGGAACTCCGTTCTCGGTCAGAAGGACACATATTCAACGACCGAGGGTTATTCCTACCTTGCAATGAACGACGACGTTTATATGTACACGGGTGTTACCTCACTTACAAACGACGAATCGCTCACAGGCTTCGTTCTTATCAATCAGCGTACCAAGGAAGCCAAGTATTACAGCACCTCAGGTGCAAAGGAAACCTCGGCGCAGTCCTCGGCAGAGGGCCTTGTTCAGCAATATGAATACGAAGCATCGTTCCCGCTTCTTCTCAACATTGACGGCGAGCCGACCTACTTCATGTCGCTCAAGGATTCCAGCAAGCTCGTTAAGGGCTATGCGATGATCAACGTCGGACAGTATTCAATCGGTGCAACGGGCAGCACGCTCACAAGCTGTATTGAAAACTACGTCGCAGAGCTTGCAAAAAACAACATCAAGGTAAGCGTTGACACGGATAATATCAAGGACGATACAAGCGGCGCACAGAAGGATATCACTGTTACAGGCAAGGTAACGGATATCAGAACCGCTGTTATCGGTGGCGAGAGCGTTTACTACATCAAGCTCGACTCCTCGGCAAGCTACTATTCAGTCAAGGCTGCCGACTTTGAGAATATCGTACTTGTAAATGACGGCGACACAGTTACACTCACCGTAACAACCGACAAGGGCACAATAATCCCCGTCTCCGGACTTAAATAAAACAGCATAAAAATTATCCCTGCGAAGCAAAATTTCGCAGGGATTTTTTCATATCTTCTTTTTCATCAGCCCGTGTCGGTTGCAAGAAATTTCAGATATAAAAAGGAACCGCTTTTAACGATTCCTTTTTACTGTTTACTTTGAAAACTCCTTGTCCTGCTCTGTGACGAACTTATAAAGATTTTCGGCGCAATTACCGTCAAAATCAAAATAGAAATTTTTCATTCTTTCACCGAAAGGTTCTTCCGGAACAAAGTCACGGTCAATAATGTCGCAAAGGCATTCTGCCGCTTTGTGAGCATCTGTAAACATATGACCGAACGCATCCTCAAAAGGAAGATCCAGATCACGGTAATGATTCATTCCTGACTTAAACTGCGGGTAATCCGGAACAAAATACATTATGGGTCTATTGAGATATGCAAAATCAAAAACAAATGATGAGAAATCGGTCACAAAAGCTTTATAATCGGCTACTTCAACATCTCCGACCATATTGACATACTCACAATCTATATCAAAAAGATCTGTTAGATTAGCAATAATCGGATGGAGCTTAATGTCAAGATAAACCTTGCTGCTTTCCAATTTTTTATGAAGATTCTTGTCGGAAAGGAATTTATAAAAATTCTTGTAATAATCGGACTTTTGAATTTTTTCAACATTTGCCTCCCAGTTGGAAGCCTTAACCTCAGTCGTTAAATATTTTCTCCATGAAGGGGCAAACAAAATTCTGTTTTGAGGCTTGTGATTCCTGTCAATATGGTCGTATCTTGCCATACCTGTTGTTATAAGTTCACGCTTTTCATATGCATAATTTTGCATATAATTCTTAACCTCAAACGGTGAAGAAACAACAATTTCCTCTGCCTGACTGCGTTCCTCGGAATTCAGAAGCCTGAGCGAGGCATGAAGCACACCGTGCTGAAGATAAATTGTACGGCTCTTTATAAGATCATTATACTGATACTCCATTTTCGCCGTCTCAAACGGATTGACCGGAGCAAGTCCGTAATATGCAGTAAAAATTCTTTCTGCACAGATAAACAGAAGTCTATGTTCTTTCGATCCTGCTTTAACAAGATGTTTTTGCTGTTCAGCCGTAAACAGCTTGTTGAGATCATCGTACTCATGAGTAAGAACATAGTATCTTTCAACGCCGTCATCGTGCTTTAAATCATTAATAAACTGATAGTAGCCGTTATCCTTTTCGACAGTGTAGAAATCATAATAAAGCCAGATACGGTGTTTCTTTCTGTAATTAATCGACTTAAGACGAAGCATAGCCGTTCTCGGGTGAATCGCAAATCTTGCAGTATTGAAAACTGTGTTAAGATCAATTTCACGCTGCGTCGCAGGCTTAACTGAAAGATACTTTTTCTTATTCTTTATCATGTATCTTCCACGATTAATCTTCCTGATAAAACGAAGCCCGAATCCGGAATACTGCATAAACCAATAATGGCTGGAATATGTATGTCCCTTAATGTCTATTTCAAACCGAATTTTGTTGTTTTCTTTAAGGTTGCATGAATAGTGGAATGCCGGGAACGGATTTGTTATTATTTTCGCCCTGTAATTGCTGTGAACAGAAGTAAACAAATCAAGCTTTTTTCTATTTCCGTTTTCAACGGCATATATGGTATACTCGTCATCGTTAAGGAATGTGAAAATCGGCGACTTCATAAATGCCGTGAGTCTGAATATATCGCCCTCGATCCTTGGCTTGTGACCTATAACAACAAGATCCTCTTGCGAATAGACTTCCTCGCCGTCCACCATGAGCAATATTCCGTCATCATTGCATTCAAAGGTTATTTCGGCATTTTCCTTTTTCTTTATCCAATAGCAAGCTCTGTAAACATCAACCATCGGGTGTTCAAGAATAGTTTTACTGTCAACTCTGTTGAGCAAATCAACTATTCTGCGCATTGCTTTTTCAAATTTTTCTCCCTCATAGTGATACGGATAGAGAATATCATCGCTGAGACGCCAGTTGATATCATTGACAAACATTGCCTGAAAATACGGTGGCACTTTATCAGGGAAGGTTGCAAAAAGTGTTTCAAAGTATTCCATTGAGGTTTCAAAAAGATAGAAAGCATGAAAATACATTTTCATAATGCTTGTTTCATTGCCCTTATTATACATATACGTTCCGTGAGGACAATAACCCATTTTCATTTTT
>CALBHM010000137.1 GCA_937892835.1 uncultured Ruminococcus sp.
CCCTCTCTCAGGAAATGGATAACTGGCCTACCTACTATCCCATGGATATGAGCGGTGAGGACATAAAGGAAGATATGCTGGAGCATGAGGAAAAGGAATATGATGAGCACGTTTGGCTTTCTTTGAAGAACGCCGAAACGCTGGTCAGTGCCATTTCCAACGCCTTACAGGAGCTTGACCCCGATAGCAAAGATACCTATGCCGCCAATTCTAAAGCGTATTTGAAAAAGCTGTCAGCTCTTGATGGGGAATACAAGGCAGCGGTTGACGGCGCAAAATATAAGACTGTTCTCTTTGGTGACAGATTCCCGTTCCGCTATTTGGTTGATGATTACGGTCTCAGCTATTATGCCGCCTTTGCGGGTTGCTCGGCCGAGAGTGAAGCCAGCTTTGAGACTATTTCGTTTCTTGCTAAAAAGGTGGACGAGTTAAAGCTGCCGTGCGTCCTCACCATTGAAGGCACTCAGCATAAAATTGCCGAAACAATTATACAAAACACCTCCTCAAAGAATCAAAAGATTTTAACGATGGATTCCATGCAGTCAACGACATCGAATGATGTTAAAAACGGAACCACATATCTTTCGGTTATGGAGAAGAATCTTTCCGTATTGAAGGAAGCATTAGGCTAAGGAGGTATCTTTTTATGGCTCAGCTCATCTGTCAAAACCTTTCTGTCGGCTATGACGGAAAGACTGTTATTCACGGACTGAATTTTTCTGTCAATTCCGGTGACTATCTCAGCATCGTCGGAGAGAACGGATCGGGCAAAAGTACTTTAATGAAAACAATTCTCGGCCTGCAGCCACCGGTCAGCGGCAGTATTTCGACAGGCGACGGCTTAAAAAGAAATGAAATAGGTTATTTGCCGCAGCAAACTGTTGTGCAAAAGGATTTCCCTGCTTCTGTCAGAGAAATTGTACTTTCAGGTTGCCAGGCTCGCTGCGGCAGCCGACCTTTCTACAACAAAGAAGAAAAAAATCTTGCATCCGATTCAATGAAAAAAATGAATATTATTCCTTTGGCAAAGCACTGCTATCGGGAACTTTCGGGCGGACAGCAACAAAGAGTATTGCTTGCTCGGGCATTGTGTGCGACAAGAAAAATGCTTTTGCTTGACGAACCGGTTTCGGGACTCGACCCTAAGGTTACCGCGGAAATGTATTCGCTTATTAATAAGCTTAACAAAAAAGACGGTATAACCGTAATAATGATTTCGCATGATATTTCTGCGGCGATACATTACTCAAGTCACATACTTCACATAGGTGAAAATATTTTCTATGGAACAAAGGATGAATATTTAAAAAGTCCGCAAGGAGCACTGTTTGAGTCAACGAAAGGCGGTGTATTTTATGAACGAAATTCTTGAAAAGCTTTCGTTATACTGGAATTATCCGTTTGTTAGATACGCTCTCGCTGTCGGCGTGCTTATTGCACTTTGTTCATCGCTTCTCGGAGTTACTCTTGTCCTTAAAAGATTTTCTTTTATCGGAGACGGTCTTTCACATGTTGCTTTCGGAGCGATGGCGATTGCTGCGGTTATGCAAATAACCAACGAAATGCCGATTGTTATGGTTATTACAATAATAAGTGCGATCCTTTTGCTTCGCACAGGTCAAAACACAAAAATTAAGGGCGATGCCGCAATAGCTATGATCTCGGTTGGTGCGCTTGCAATAGGCTACTTGCTGATGAATATTTTTTCAACATCCTCGAATCTTTCGGGAGATGTTTGTAGCACCTTGTTCGGCTCAACATCGATTCTGACTCTTTCTTCCGTTGAAGTATGGCTTTGTGTCGGAATGTCGATACTGGTTGTTACTTTATTTGTCTTGTTCTACAACAAAATTTTCGCAGTCACTTTTGATGAAAATTTTGCGAGAGCAACAGGAACAAAAGCAGAACTTTATAATCTTTTAATTGCTGTAATTATTGCGATTATAATTGTTTTGGCGATGAATCTTGTCGGATCACTGCTTATTTCCGCATTGGTAATCTTCCCTGCGCTTTCCGCAATGCGAATATTTAAAAGCTTCCGGAGTGTAACGGTCTTTTCTGCTATTCTGTCGGTAGTTTGTTCGCTGATAGGAATTTTAGTTTCTGTACTTGCCGGAACACCGGTCGGCTCAACGATTGTAGCAGTTCAAATTTTCGCATTTGCTTTATCGTGGATTGTCGGTTCAATTTTTGTGAGGTGTAAATAAATGAAAAAAAGTTTGGCTATAATTATAATTTTATCGTTGCTTTTGTCTTTTACCGCATGCAGCAAAGCAAACCGGGAATCAAATGAAACATCAACAAAACAAAATGCTAATCTAAACAACAGTTCATTTGAATCTCAACCAAATGTAACCGCTTCACAAAATTCCGGAAGCAGCCTAACTAAAGGCGAAAACGGTATCGACGTTGATTTGACGGTGCTGAGCAGTACAATGATTTATTCTGAGGTATACAATATGATGACCGCTCCGGAGACATATATCGGAAAATCGGTGAAAATGAAAGGGCAATTTGCTTATTATGAGGATCCTGAAACCAAAAAGCAGTATTTTGCCTGCGTAATTGCCGATGCAACCGCTTGTTGCTCTCAAGGTTTGGAATTCGTCCTGAAGGGTGATTATTCTTACCCGGATGACTATCCGGATTTGGGAACCGAAATTACGGTAATGGGAACGTTCAAAACGTATCAAGAAGACGGCACAACATACTGTCAGCTCGTGGATGCAAGTCTTACTGCTTAAAAAACGGGGGTTACGTCATTTTGACATAACCCTCTTTTATAATTTTACCATGATACTACAGTTTAAATAAAATGCACAAATAAAATTGACATATTGTTTCTTTCGTGTTAAAATTAAATGAAATTAATTCCACAGGAAGGTGTAACTTTTGAAAACAACATTTTTTTCACGCATTGCTTACAAGCTGATGGTTATTGTTATTGCCATCTCCTATACTTTGACGCCGTATGTCGGTCCGTCAAACGATGACCCGATTCAGACAAATGAGCAGACAGGCGCAAACCTCACAGCCGTTATGTGGGCTGATCCTCAGTTCTCTAATTATATTGTTAAGAGAACAAAGTATTTCGACGCCGCTTGCGAGGATGTTACTTACAACATCGACGGCAAGGTTGACGCTATGCTCAATGCAGGCGATATCGCCGAAAACGGACTTCTCTGCGAGTATCAGTACATTGAAGAGAAGCTTGCAGGCGCAAGAACAAACTGCTTCCTTAACGCTGTCGGCAACCATGACGTCAGACTTAAGGCAAGCTACAAAAAGACGGTTAAGAATTTCACCGGCTTTACAAACGACCTCAACAAGGCCGTCGGCAGTGACTTCACAATGGATGCGCTCCATTATTCGTATGAGATAAACGGCTACAAGTTTATTGTTCTCGGAACAGACAGAACAGAGTTTGAGGAGTCATACATCAGCGAGGCTCAGCTCTGCTGGCTTGATGCGCAGCTCGGTGAGGCAGTCGAGAAAATTCATTTTCTGATATTTTTTG
>CALBHM010000138.1 GCA_937892835.1 uncultured Ruminococcus sp.
TTGAAAAAATTGCGAATCTCCTCGGCATTATCTGATTGATTGAAACAAAATAAAAACACAGCCTCCGATTTGATGAAAGTCAGTCGGAGGTTGTTTATTGTATATAAAAAGAACACATCCGAAAACCGAATGTGTTCTCCTTTTTATCAAATCTTATGCGTCAGGGTTGTTGCATATTTCCAGCCCTCTGCCGGCGTTTTGTAATAAATCTTATACTTATTTATTCCCTTGTGATGTGCCTTGATATTAAATGCATATACAAAAGCTTCTATACTCATATTTAATGCTGCGGAGGAGGTATCCATAGTTGACGTTGCTCCGTCATCATAAACTATTTGAATCTTGCTTACGCCCAAACCTGTAATAATCCTGCAAAAGGCTTCGTTAGAATTTTCCTTTGGAAAAATTTCAGCCGATTTAAACGTCGGGTCGGAGTAAAAATTTTGGACTGCGAACTTGAAGTTATATTTTGACCATTCGAAGCCGTATTTTGAGTGAACCTGAAGATTTGTGCCCGGCGTAAGTCTTGTACGCACCGTCCAAACCTCATATGTAAGCTCTCGTGATGTATCGTTAACCTGCGTGTATCTGTTGGCATAGCTGACGATGCTTACATTGCTTGCATTTCTATTGAAGGTTCTTGTCGCACCGGTTTCCTCGATAACCTGAATCTTATCGGCTCTGCCGTCAACGGTGAAGCTGTACTCATTAAAGCTGCCGTAATTCGGGGTATAATTTACCTCGGAAATTGTGTACATAGGCTCTGATTTGCTGATAACATAATCGGCAAAACTCGTTTCGCTTTTAAAGAAACGCCTTGAAGTATATAATGTTGCATTGGAACTGTAATCCGAATCCATTATTGAAAAAATAGCCTCCGGCTGGCCGTAGATAATATATTTTTCCAAGTTTACTGCGTCACGTAATGATGCGTAGCAAGTCATATCTTCGTCAAGAATCAATTCTTTAAGATTTTTGCAATCCTGGAAAGCATAATATCCGATATTCATTCCTGTTTTTTTGTTTCTTGAAAAGTCAACCTTTTCAAGTGCAGTGCAGCCGTCAAAAGCATGGTCATCAACCTCGTCTGCAATATTATCGGGAGTAAAATATACTTCCTTAAGTGAAGTACATCCGGCGAACATACCATAGCTTATATTGCCGGCGACATATGCCGTTTTAAGGTTTTTACATCCCGAAAAAGTATCTTGAGAGATGCAACTTTCATACATTTTATATTGAACATTTTTTGGAACATAGATGGTTTCAATTTCCGTATCAGCGAATGCATCGCCGTAGAATGTTATCTTTTTATCGGAATCGTCTTCATTTAAAACTATGTTTTTTACAACGGAATACGTGAAATCTCCGCTATAAACACTCGCACCGGGATTGACAATAACCTTGTCAAACGTCTTGTTGTATGTGAAGCTCGGCGTGATGGGATAGTCAAGATATTTTCACCCGACGAATCGTCACAGTTAACGGTAATAAATCTAAAACCGTTAGCGTTTGCATATCTCTCGGCTTCCGTGCCGCTTTGACCGAATATTTCAAAGCCATCCCATTTAAATCCGGTAGAATCGTAACCAAATGCTTTTTTGCCGATCGACTTAACCGAAGCGGGAATATAAACACTGACAAAAAACCAATTATTAACAAACGCTTCGCTGCCTATGCTTTCAAGACCTTCGTTGAGAACGAGATAATCAAAGTCCGTCTCAGAATATCTGCCGTCGGGAATTGTCTTTGTTCCGTCGGGGATAATGCAATATCCGTAAACTTCCGCATCGGGTAAATCATCTCTGAGAGCACCGACAGAAAGCAAATCGGAAGAATAAATATTCGCCGACAAAATGAGACAAACCGAGACAAATATTGCCGCCGTTCTGAGCAAAAATTTTTTAATAAATTTTCCTCCTCATATTAA
>CALBHM010000139.1 GCA_937892835.1 uncultured Ruminococcus sp.
AGGCGTTATCGCAATCACTCTTGACGAGGGTGACGAGCTTGCGTGGGTAAAAATGACAAAGGGCAACGACGATATCATCGTTGCAACCAAGAAAGGTATGTCCATTCGTTTCAATGAGAACGACGCACGACCGATAGGCAGAACCGCACGAGGCGTTAAGGCAATCGAGCTTGCCGAGGGCGACGAGGTTATCGGCGTTGCAACAGTTGAGGAGGGCAAGTCCATTCTCACCGTCAGTGAAACGGGCTTCGGACGTATCAGCGACTTTGACAACTACCGTGTTCAGTCCAGAGGCGGTAAGGGTCTTATCAACTATCACACGGAAAAGAACGGCGATGTTGCCGCAGTTACATCTGTCAGCGATGACAATGATATTATTCTTATCTCATCCGACGGAATTATCATCCGTATTCCGGCAGACGGAATCAGCAAGTTTGCACGTCCGTCAAAGGGTGTTCGTGTAATGAGAGTTTCCGAGGGCGAAAAGATTGTTACGCTCACTCCCGTTGAAAAGGAAGAGGATGAAGCTTCTGCCGGAGAAAATGCAGAGGGAGAGGCAACAGAGGCTGTTGAAAACGGAGAAACACCGGCCGAATCCCCCGATAATCAGTAAAATTTGAGTTTTCAAATAATTTGTGCGGCTTAATGCAGTGCAAACAAAGTAATGGGGAGGTGTATCGTTGAGCACCAAACTCAAAACAAAGGATTTTATACTTCATAATTATCACATTATTGCTTTGTTGTTGTTCACAATAACAAACATATATATCCTTTTTAATATCAACATTATGGCCGATGACTCATGGTACAAAAGAATGGCCGATTGTTCTCTCCCGATGATGCTTGACTTTTTCAAATGGCATTATGCAAATGAAAACGGTCGCTTGCTTGCGCATGTGTTTGCCGTGCTGTTCTTGAAAAGCAAAGTAACCTTTATTATATGGAAAGCTCTGCTTGCGGTTTTGCTTATTTTCTATTGCTGGCTTATTGCAAAGCTTTCTTCATCGGGGAACAGAAAAAAGGGATTAACTCTTGCTGTTTTCCTTTACATGACGGTTACGTTCGGAATATATGCCACTGCCGTTTATTGGCTAACGGGGTCGTTTAATTACTTTATCCCCACATTGATGATTCTTTTACTGATGTATATGTCGGTAAATAAGCCGAAATCGCCTTTCCTTATTATATGGAGCTTTTTCTGCGGAGCAACAATGGAGCAAACGGGAATCATGGCAATCGGTTGGTTCGTTCTGATTGTTCTCGACCGTATTGTAAAAAGGACAAAGTTTGACATTTATCCTGTTCTTTGTGCTATTTCTTCGGCTGTCGGCTATGCAACGGTTATTCTGGCACCGGGTACAAGCACAAGAGTTTCAAACCAGGGATTCCAGGGATTTCGTCTTATGATGATAAACCTTTTGACCGTTATAAGGAAAAACTGGATTGACAATATAAGCGTTGCCGTTATGGTTTTCGCATTGGTGATTTGCGTATCGTATTGGCTGTATAAATTCAGAAATCGCAGCAGCTTTTCAAGGACAATCACTGTTCCTGTAATTGTATATATCATCGCAGCCAATGTTATTAATTTTATACTGAATATTGCTCGTTTCGGATTAGGATTTCTCGGAAAAACTCTTCCGTATTCGGCTGCGATCAATACAGTTGTCGGAATTCTGTGGGGAATTTATTTGCTTGCCTTTTTGGCCTCGGCTGTTTATGTGCTCATCAGGCTTTACATTGAAAAGCATGCTTTCCTTCCGTTAGCATCATCTGTCCTCGGGGTCGGCTCGCAGATCGTTATGTCTGCGTCCAACAATGCACCGGAGCGGACATGCTTCCCGGCCACAGCGATGTTTATGATTTTTATTGTTTATTCGGCGAATTTTATGTATGCCGATTTTAAAAAGCATAAAAAGGCAAAACCCATTACCGTCAGAATTGCAGCATTGCTGCTTTGTGCATTTGCATGTGTTTATCAGCTTGCATTTTTCACAATTTCGCAAAATGCATATTCCGATTTTGATTCGATCGACAGTTCTACGGTGTCCGAAAGTGAATTTTCGGAGCTTACAAAAGACCGCAAACAGAAAAATAATGAGTTTTATTCCGATCCGAATTCGGAATGGAATGCCGACTATGATGTTTTCTGTTTTTTACCCAATAATTAACCTTAATATAAAACGGAGGTAATTTATGAATATTGCTATTATTGCTCATGACGCAAAGAAAGAGCTTATGACTCAGTTCTGTATCGCATATTGCGGAATTCTCAGCCGTCACAGACTCTTTGCAACAGGCACAACAGGCAAGCTCGTCGCCGACGCAACAGGCCTTGAAATCACGACCTTCCTGCGTGGCTCACAGGGCGGAGATCAGCAGATCGGCGCTCTCATTGCCTGCAACGAAATAGATATGCTCCTCATCTTCAACGATCCGCTTGATCCCAAGGAGCATGAGCCTAACGTTTCCAGTCTGCTCAGACTTTGCGACGTTCACAACGTTCCTGCGGCAACCAACATTGCCACGGCAGAGGCTCTTATTCATTCGCTCGATAGGGGCGATCTTGATTGGCGTGATATCGTCAATCCGAAGTATTAAGTTGAAATAAGACAGCTTATCCAGGCTGTGCGGTGAAAAATAATTTGCCGTGCGGATTGGATAGGTGCGTCCTTTAAATATGGCGGAGGAGAAAAATGCGCTGTAAAAATTGCAAGAAAGAAATAAACCCGAATTTTATCAAATGTCCGCATTGCGGCAAGCCGATAAAGCATAAGAAGAAAAAAGATTCAAAGGAGCTTGCTCTTTCAATCGGTTTCTTCGGTGTCGGTACGCTTTTTGTTATACTTGCTTTTTTCAGTCTGTTCTTCAAGTGCGCCTACTATTCCGAAATTGCAATGATAATTTCGGTTATAGTTTTTCTGATCTGTGTTCCGTTTATTTACGGCAATTACAGGGGCTTGTCGCAGAAAACCGCCGAGATCCTCGGGGCTGTGCTGTCGCTGCCTTTTATCGGAAACTGGTTTGCCATTGTCGTATTTGCAAAAGTCAGCGTTAATTACGGCGGATTTGCGGATTTTTATTATATCTTTTCGCTCGCTGCATTTGTTTTGACGGATATTATTCTGCTGCTTCGGGCGGCAGGTGTGTTTAAAAAGCCGTATTTTCTCTCGTGGCTGTCTTTGGCAATAGGCATTGCCTCGGCTGCTTTTACGGTTGTTTATTTTGCAATATCCGGTGTTGCCAAGGGCTTTGCCGCTGCAATAATTGCCGCACAGGCTCTTCTGCCGGAGTACATGGCTTTCCATATTTTGATGACGGATTACAGAAAAGAAAAAGATAAGATAAAAAACAAGTAATATAACTCAGTGAGGAGTTTTTATATGGCACTTATAACCAAGGCTATCAAGGGAACGCAGGACGTTCTTCCTTCCGAAAGCCACAAAAATCAGTTTATTGAGAGCACCTTGCTCAACATTGCAAAGGATTTCGGATTCAAAGAGATTCGTACTCCTGTTTTTGAGCACACGGAGCTTTTTACACGTTCGGTCGGCGACACGACTGACGTTGTTCAGAAAGAGATGTACACCTTTAATGATAAGGGCGGCCGCTCAATTACCCTCAGACCCGAGGGCACGGCCGGCGCAGCAAGAGCTTTCCTTGAGCACGGACTCCAGAACGAGCCTATGCCGCAAAAGGTCAGCTATGTTACATCGTGCTATCGCTATGAAAAGCCGCAGGCAGGCAGACTGCGTGAATTCCACCAGTTCGGCATTGAGTGCTACGGCACGGCTTCTCCTGCCGCTGACGCAGAGGTTATCTCGCTCGGCAATGAGATTTTCGGTTTTCTCGGTATTGACAGAATAAGTCTTGAGATTAATTCAATCGGCTGTCCGACTTGCCGCAAGAAATATCAGGATGCCCTGAAAGCTTACTTTGAATCACGCAAGGATGAGCTTTGCGACACATGCCGTGAAAGGCTTGAAAGAAATCCGATGAGAATTCTCGACTGCAAGAGCCCGATTTGTCATGAAATCGGACAGGGCGCACCGATAATCCTTGACTATCTCTGCGATGAGTGCCACGACCATTTTGAAAAGGTTAAAATGTACCTTGAAGCGATGAACATTTCGTACACGGTAAATCCGCACATCGTAAG
>CALBHM010000140.1 GCA_937892835.1 uncultured Ruminococcus sp.
GATGCGGATGCTCCGACTTTTTTAATTTTACAAGGGATGATTTGAGTTGATGAATGCTTATCAAGGAGTGAAACCAAAAGTATCGCAAGTATCATCACCGCAGGCCACATAACGGGTACGAGACAGAATTCATGGCTGCGTCCCTGATAATATGAGAATGCGGCAACGCCTATAATCGAAAGAGAAAAGAGCATTCCCATAAACGGGAGATTTTCATCTTTTCTGCGAAAAGCTTTGATAGCCGAAAGTGATACAGACAGTGCAACAACGTAGGCACAGATAACGCCGAGCCAGCTTCCGACAGCAGGCATACGAAGCATATAGTATCCGTAGCCGTAGAATGTGAGCTGACCGAAGAAAACGTTGAGCGGATTAAATATCTGCTTGCTGCCGACAAAAATCACAAGGAAAACCGAACCCAATGTCAGGGCGATTACGACTATACCGGCCGCAATTATTTGCAAAAAGGTTTTTATATATTGTTTGCGGCAATCTTTATCAAATAAAAACGAATTTTCAAAAGCTTCCTTGTACCAAAAGGTCAGGAGAAATCCTCCGGTGCATACAATTCCGCTGTCGATATTCCAAAAAAGAGACATTGCCGAAATAACAATTCCGAGAAAATAAAAAACTTTTTTGCTTATTCTTTCGGTATAAAAAAGAGAAATCATTGAAAGCATTATGCATGGGAAAATGACTCTGTGGGGCTGGTACTGGTAATAGGGATAAAGGCTGACTAAGTAGTTCGTTGTTCCCATGAGTACCGTGAGAGCCGAAATGCTCAGCGAAAGCACGGTTATATTTTTTAAATGACGCTTCAAAATGCGACACAAAAGGAAATATGAAACTCCGCACAGGACGCTGCATAAAATTGAAAAGTTTAAGATGCGATCGTTTGAAAAAATACCGAGAATTTTCATCGGTATATAGCAAAGGTAAGGATAAAATCCGTATATTGAATGATAGTCCACACCCTCGGTCAAGCCGTCCAAAAGCTTTTCCACAGGGAAATAGAGGGCATCAAAATGCCAGTTGAATCCGTCCTCACAACCGACCTTTTTGAAAAGATTAAAAGCTACTATAATAAGTGAGAATCCTATCGTCTGAGCATACAAAAGAACATTGGCGGCTTTCTTATTCTTTTTGCCGAGCTTGCCGACGGCAATGCTGAAAGCAATCAGGAGAACAGCTCCGATGATGGCAACAATGTTTTTGGGAGCAGAAGAAAACTCCGGCAAATTCTTGATGCAAAAAGCAAATGCCGCACAGACGGGAACGGCCAAAATAAATGCGGATACAAGATATTGAAGCCACGTTAATTTTGAAGCGTTGATGTGAGCTTTTTTGAAAATGCAATTAAAGAAAAGAACGCACAATGTGAAAAGTACAGCCGATCCCATATATTGCAGCTTTTCACTGCCCTCGGCAACAAATTCGCTTGTATCAAAAACAAAAAGCCGACGGATACTTTCAACATCCAAAACGTTTTTATAAAAAAGTTCGACGAAAAGACAGTATAAAATCGTTACCAAAGAGGAACAACCTAAAGTCAATATTCTGATGAAAAAGACATTATCATCTTTTAAAATGGATTCCTCTTTGTTTAACATCATTTTTCTCTCGCTTTTTAGTAATATTTATATTATTAATGTTGTTTACCAAATTTTCCACGGAGCGGTAGAATCTGCCCACATTTTTTCAAGCTGCTGTTTTTCTCTGAGCGTATCCATCGGTTTCCAAAAGCCGTCGTGCATATAAGCGTCAAGCTGACCGAGAGAGGCGCAGGTTTCAAGCGGCTTCTTTTCAAAAACAGTTTCGTCTCCGTCGATAAAATCGAAAATTTTCGGTTCAAGCACCATAAAGCCGGCATTTACCCGTCCACCGTCATTTTCGTTTTTCTCGCGAAAAGAGGAAATTTTGTTGCCCTCTTCAATATCAAGCACGCCGAAACGCTGGCCGATGTTAACTGCGGTCAGTGTGGCAATATGTCCGTTCTCATTATGGAATTTGACAAGTTCATCAATATTGATATCGGCAACGCCGTCACCGTATGTCAGCATGAACGGCTCATCACCTATATATTTCTGAATTCTTTTAACTCTGCCGCCGGTCATAGTGTTGAGACCTGTATCAACGAGGGTTACTTTCCACGGCTCGTTTTCATTAGAATGAACAATCATCTTGCCGTTGTCGGTGAAATCAAATGTTATGTCGCTCCTGTAAAGAAAATAATCGGCAAAGTATTCTTTGATAACATGCTGTTTGTAGCCGCAGCAGATAATGAAGTCATTGTATCCGTAAGCCGAGTAAATTTTCATGATGTGCCAAAGAATCGGCATGCCGCCTATCTCAACCATTGGCTTGGGGATAAGATGACTCTCTTCGCTTATTCTGGTTCCGAATCCGCCTGCAAGAATGACCGTTTTCATGAAATCGCCGCCTTTTTATTATTTTGCTTACAATTTTCCAGTATAAAATACCTATAATAATATATCATACACCAATTTAAAAATCAAGAAATTAATGCTAATTCGGATCTCTGCTTTTGAATTATTAAGATGTTTCATGCGCTTAGTGTCCAAAACAGGAATAGCGTTTTTGCGCACATTTCACAAAAATAAAAATTATGAGGGAAATCTATTGACATTCTCTCGTTTTTGGTTTATCCTATGGGCGTAGGGTAAACGATTACCCAAAGCAAAACGAATTGGAGAATATATGGACAGTAAAAACATTTCGATGGTCGATATCGCCCGAATGTCAGGTGTATCAATCGCCACGGTCTCAAGGGTTCTCAACAAGAACGGACGCTATTCGGCGGAGACCGAGAAAAAGGTAATGGCAGTCGTCGAGAAATACAATTACGCCATAAATCCCAACGCTCAGGGTCTGAGAACCAACAGGACAAAAACTATCGGAGTAATAATCCCCGATATCACAAACGAATATTTCTCGCAGATAGTAAGGTCGGTTGAAAGCTCGGTTATCCCGATGGGATACAACGTATTTGTCTGCGACAGCGACGAAAATATTGATTACGAATCTCATCACATTGCATCGCTCCAGTCAAAGGGCGTTGAAGGAATAGTTTATTTCAGCGCAAGAAAACCAGGCGACGAGGTTTCAAAGGAATTTACCGTTCCGGTTGTTTATATCGACAGGCGGCCGGGAGTTGAATTCAACTTTGTATCTTCCGATAATGAAACAGGCGGTTTTCTCGCCACTGAGGAGCTTATCAAAAAGGGTTGCCGAAAGATAGTCCTTATTCATGATGTCAATTCATACTCAACGGTCAATAAACGTACTCAGGGTTATCTGAGAGCGCACAAACAATACGGCGTTGAGGTCGATGCCGGCAGGATGGTTCCTTGCAAGGTTTCGTATGCCGATGCAAGAGATACGGTGAAAAGGCTTATTGCCGATGGGATGGATTTTGACGGCGTTTTCTGCACAACGGATTCTATGGCACTCGGAGTGCTGAGAGGCCTGAAGGAGAGCGGAAAAAGCGTTCCCGAAGATGTTAAGTTGGTTGGCTTTGACGGTATAACGCATACGGAAATATCCGATCCGCCGATAACGACGATTATTCAGGATACCGACCAGCTCGGGAAAAGATCGGTTGAGGTTCTGATGGATCTTATTAACAATGATACAAGTAAGGTTCACGAATATACAATTCCGGTTAAGCTTGCAGTGAGAGAAAGTACTAATTAAAAGATAAAAGGGGGCTAACCCCTTTTTTAAACAGCTGTTGAGTAAACCTTTACTCAACATTGTATACAAAATATTTCCACATTATATATCAGTAAGGCAGTTTACAGAAAGGAAGGATATCATGAGTACTCTCGTTGAAATGAAAGGGGTAGTCAAAAAATTCCCCGGAGTTACGGCGCTGAAGGATATTTCCTTCGACATTCAGGCGGGCGAAGTACACGTCCTGCTTGGAGAAAACGGAGCGGGTAAATCAACCCTGATGAAAATTCTTTCGGGTGTTTATCAGCCGACCGAAGGTAAAATTATCATCGGCGGAAAAGAATTCAGCAAGCTTACTCCAAAGGATTCTTATGAGAACGGAATCAGCGTTATCTATCAGGAATTGAGCGTTATCAATGAGCTTTCAATTCAGGAGAATCTTTTCGTCGGAAAGCTTCCGATGAAAAAGGTCGGTCTTGCTTCGGTCGTTGACTACGGCGAGATGAACAAAAGAGCAAAAGAGCTTCTTGCAAAAATCGGCCTGAACAGAGATCCGAAAACCTTGGTTGAGGATATCAGCGTTTCGGAAAAGCAGCAGGTTGAAATTGCAAAGGCACTTGCCTCCGACAGTAAGGTAATCGTCATGGACGAGCCTACGGCATCCTTGACAAACAAAGAGGTTGAACATCTTTTTGACGTTGTCAGAGCACTGAAAAAGGAAGGCAAGGGAATCGTATTTATCTCTCATAAGCTTGCCGAGATCAAAGAGATCGGCGACAGAGTTTCGGTTCTTAAGGACGGAGCTTATGTCGGCACGAAGCAGGTTAGCGATGTTTCAGTTGATGACCTTGTAACAATGATGGTCGGCCGAACGGTTCAGAACACTTATCAGCATGAGGACGCTCCCGACAATTATGACGGTGAAGAGGTGATCTTCGAGGTCAAGAATCTTTCCCGTAAGGACGGCAAGGTGAAAGATGTTTCGTTTAAGCTTCATAAGGGTGAAATCGTCGGATTTTCCGGACTTGTCGGCTCGGGACGAAGCGAAATGATGAATTCAATCTTCGGTGCAGAGCCGAAATCGTCGGGCGAGGTTTTCATAGGCGGCAAGAAAGTCAATATCAAAAGTCCCTATTCGGCAATCAAAAACGGACTTGCGATGGTTACGGAAAACAGACGTGAAACAGGATTTTTCCACAACTTTGATATCAAGCAGAATATTTCAATTCTGCCGTTTATAAAATCGTCAACCCTCGGCGGTGCCGGAGGACTGACAAGCAGCAAATTCGAAAAAGAATGTGCTGAAGCTCAGAAAAAGAGCTTGAACATTAAATGCTATTCCGTAGATCAGGGTATCACGGAGCTTTCGGGCGGTAATCAGCAGAAGGTAATCCTTGGCAAATGGGTAGCCGCCGATTCACAGATAATTATTTTTGACGAGCCCACAAAGGGTATCGACATCGGCAGTAAGAGTGAGATTTACACTCTTATGCGTAAGCTCGCCGACGAGGGCAAGGGTGTTCTTGTTGTTTCGTCAGAGCTGCCGGAGCTTCTCGCAGTATGCGATACGATTAATGTTTTCAGAGAGGGTCAGATAGTTAAGACCTTCCCGCACAGAGAAGCAACAGAAGAAAATATCATCAAAGCGTCTACGGCGGATATCGCCTGAATTAAGAAAGGAACGTGAATACCATGTCTGAAAAAATAAAGCAGGTTAAACCCAAGGAAAAACTCACTTTTAATATGATTTGGCAGAAGTACGGCACATTCGGAATCCTCGTGATTTTGCTTATCATTCTTGCAGTTATGAGACCCGGCACATTCTTCTCCACAGCAACAATAACACAGATTCTTTCGCAAAGCTCGGTTAACATTCTTATTGCGATGGGCGAATTCTTCGCAATCCTTATCGCAGGTATCGACCTTTCGGTAGGTTCGGTTGTTGCCTTGACCGGTATGGTTTCGGCACAGATGATGGTTGCAGGCGTAAATCCGCTGCTTGCCGTCTTTCTCGGCGTAATCTTCGGCGGTTTCCTCGGCTTTATCAACGGACTTCTCATCAACGTAACAGGACTTCATCCATTCATCATCACACTCGGTACGCAGTCGATTTTCAGAGGCGTAACACTTATTATTTCAAATTCAAGCGCAGTTTTCGGATTCCCGAAATCATTCACAAACTTCATTTCATACAAAGTATTTGACCTTCTCCCGATTGTTGCGATAATCGCAATCGTTGTAGCACTTCTTCTCTCATTCCTGACGAGAAAGACAAAGGTCGGCAGAAATATTTACGCACTCGGCGGTAACAAAGAGTCGGCTTGGTACTCAGGCATCAACGTTAATATGCACACACTTATCGTATTCATTATCTCGGGTATTTGCGCAGGTATTGCAGGTATCGTTCTTCTCGGTCGTGTTGGTTCTGCTGAGCCGGCAGCCGCAACAGGCTTTGAAACTTATGCAATCGCAGCTTCAATCATCGGCGGAACAAGCTTCTTCGGCGGTAAAGGTAAGATCTTCGGCGTTGTAATGGGCGGTCTCATCATCGGCGTTATCAACTACGGTCTTAACATTCTCGCAGTTCCGAGCGTTTGGCAGCAGGTTGTTATGGGCTTGCTCATCATCGGCTCCGTTGCACTCGACAGATTCGTAGCTCGCAAGAAATAATCTAATCGCAAAGAGGTGCTTTTTATGAAACCAATGTTTAATCCGTCGCTCATGTGTATGGATCTCCTTGACATCAAAAATCAGACGGAGATTCTCAACGAAAGATGCGACCTCTATCATGTGGATATAATGGACGGCCACTTCGTCAAAAACATCACACTTTCACCCGATTTTGTAAAAGCTTTTTCAACAATCGCAAAGAAACCGATTGATTGTCATTTGATGGTTACAACCCCAGATGATTACATCGAAAACCTCGCGAAGGCAGGGGCAGGCTATATCTGCCCCCATGCCGAAACGATAGTCAATGACGCATTCAGAATTATGAACAAGATTGAGTCGTTAGGCTGCAAAAAGGGCGTTGTACTCAGCCCATCAACTCCTCTTTCGGCAATTAAGCACTATATCAACAGAATTGATAAGCTCACAATAATGTCTGTTGACCCCGGATTTGCAGGACAGCCTTTTATCGAGGAGATGCTTGATAAAATCAGCGAGGCCAGAGAGCTTAAAGAAAAATACGGTTACAACTATCTTATTGAGGTTGACGGCTCGTGTAATCAGAAAACATTTAAGCGTCTTTACGACGCAGGAACCGAAGTGTTCATTGTCGGTTCCTCGGGACTTTTCTCAAAGGACCCGGATCTTTGCAAGGCATGGGACATCATGACAGATGAATTCAAAACCTTGACAGGCGCAGAAATATAATTGATTTCCTGCCAGAAGGAGGTGGACAGGATGGGAAATTTAACTTTGGGTATTGATATCGGCGGAACGAATTTCAGACTCGGCGCAGTCGATGAGAATGGCAACATCAGCCATTTTGAAAAGAATTCGAGCAGAATTTTTGATTCGGGCGATGTTGTGGAGATAATCCATAAAGAGATTGAGGATTATATGGACAGATACGGTATCCGTGATTCTGTCAGAGCCGCAGCGGTCGGAATTCCGTCAATAGTCAGCAAGGATAAGAAAACAATTATTTCAACCCCGAACCTTAAAGGATTCAATAATATCCGATTCAGCGACAAGCTTCAGGAAAAGCTCGGAATTCCGGTTTTTCTTGACAGAGATGTAAATTTTCTCCTTATGAATGACATGAATAAGCTGAAAATTGACAATACTAAAACCGTGCTCGGATTTTACATCGGAACAGGCTTCGGAAATGCGATATGCATCAACGGCAAGCTTTACGCCGGCAAGAACGGTGCGGCAGGCGAGCTTGGACACATACCTCTCTATGACGTTGACGAGGAATGTACATGCGGCAACATCGGCTGTTCCGAAACAAGATGCTCGGGCAAGAGACTCGAATATCTCGCCGAAAAGTATTTCCCGGACGTTCCGATTAGAGAAGTTTTCAAGTACCACGGAAATTCACCGATTATTTTGAAATTTGTAAAGGATCTTGCAATTCCTATTGCAACCGAGATAAACATTCTCGATCCCGATTATTCAATAATCGCAGGCGGTGTCACTTTCATGGAGGGCTTCCCAAAGGATGTTCTTCTTGAAGCGATTCATGAAAAGGTGCGCAAGCCTTATCCGGAAGAAAACCTTGAAATCATGTTCACCGAGCATGACCAGCAGAGCGGAATTTACGGCAGCGGAATTTACGCTCATCAGATGTTAAAGAATATTATCTGACGGCAGACTGAGCCGTTGGTAATATAATACGGCAGCCGTTCAAATCGGCGGTTGTCGAAAACAAAATTTTATTTTAATTTAAAACAGAAAGGATAATTACTATGAAAAAGACACGAATTCTCAGCATTATCTTAGCAGCAGTTATGGTATTCGCACTCGTACTCACAGGTTGCGGCGCAGGCGGCAACGCAGACAAGAACACAGGCAGCGCAGACTACGCAGTAATTCTTAAACCGCTTTCAAACGACTTCTGGGCAAAGATGAAGGCAGGCATTGAGGAAGAAGCAAAGGCACAGGGCGTTACTGTTGATATCTTTGCTGCAACAACAGAGGAAGACACAGAAGGCCAGCTCAAGATTCTTGAGAACTGTATCAACAAGGGTTACAAGGCAATCGGTGTTGCTCCGCTTTCACCGACAAACCTTATCAACGGTATCGTTGAGGCTAACAAGAAGGGTATCTATGTAATGAACATCGACGAGAAGATCGATATGGATACTCTTAAGGCAGCAGGCGGCAGCGTTATCGCTTTTGCAACAACGGATAACGAAAAGGTTGGCGAAAAGGGCGCTCAGTATATTATTGATCAGCTTGCAAACGGCGGCGAAGTTGCTATCATCGAGGGTAAAGCAGGTAACGCTTCCGGTGAAGCAAGAAAGAACGGCGCAACAAATGCTTTTAAGGCAGATTCAAAGATTAAGCTTGTAGCTTCTCAGCCGGCAGACTGGGATCGTCAGAAGGCTCTTGATACGGCAGCAAGCATGCTCCAGTCAAACCCGAACCTCAAGGCTATCTATTGCTGCAACGACACAATGGCACTCGGCGCACTTCAGGCAGTTAAGAACGCAGGTAAAGACGTTATCGTAGTCGGCACAGACGGTGCTGAAGAGGCTCTCGAGAGTGTTAAGGCAGGCGAGCTTTCGGCAACAGTTGCTCAGGACTCCGCAGGAATCGGCGCAACATCACTTAAGCGTATGATCGAAGCCGTTAAGAATAACGAGACAATCGACGCTAATGCAACTCCCGAAACAATTCCGGTTGACTCCAACCTTGTTACAAAATAAATAAGGTTCTTTCCTCCGAACTTTATTATATGTAATCTGTAGATTACAAAAGCTCCGGGACACCTACGGCATACTGCGTCCCGGAGCATGAGCGAAAAGATGTCGGTTCGATCGGCTCACTTCTTGATATATTTTCCCCTTCTATTTTCCAAAAACTGCTTTACGAGTTTGGATCGACCGACATTTTTGTGCCGCCGCATTGCGATTTAAGCGGTGCGGCGGCACAATAAAGAAAGATTTATAACCGCTGATTAAATTTCAGCACGGTACAGAGATTGTGTGCCGCAATTTAATCAACGATTATGTGAAAGGTGGTCTTTTATATGAAAATTGCAATAGGCTGTGACCATGTCGGCTTTGAATTAAAGGGCAAGGTCATTGAACATCTTAAAGAAAAAGGAATCGAAGTTGTGGACTTCGGCACAAACAGCACCGAACGTACGGATTACCCGATCTACGGCAAAGCGGTAGGTGAAGCGGTTGCTTCCGGTGAGTGTGACAAGGGAATCCTTATTTGCGGCACGGGCGTAGGCATTTCTTTGGCTGCGAATAAGGTCAAGGGTATTCGCGCCGTTGTTTGCAGTGAACCCTATTCGGCATTGCTTTCGAGACAGCATAACGATACAAATGTGCTTGCTTTCGGCGCAAGAGTTGTCGGACTTGACCTCGCATTAATGATTGTTGACGCATGGCTCTCCGGAGTTTATGAGGGCGGACGTCACGCAAAAAGAGTGCAGATGCTCGCAGATATTGAAAACGAAAGATAATAGGATTGCACCGATAAAACGACCGTTGCGGATTGAAACGCTTCGGCCGTTTTTGTTTTATTCCGTTGTTGCTGTGTCGGACATAAGATTGAGTGCTTTTACAGGGTCAACTGCCTTGTCCTCAACCGAGGTCTCAAGGTGAACGTGAACGCCGTCCTCTTTCTCAATCGGAATCTGAGTTACCGTGCCGATAACCTGTCCCTGCTTAACTGTCGTGTCGGCTTTCAGCTCCGATTTGATTCCGCAATACTTTGCTTTCAGTCCGTTGCCGTGTTCAATTTCAATAACGTCGCCCCAAAGCGCATCGTTATAAACTGCCGTAACTGTTCCGTCGTTGATTGCCACGGCATTGTCACCGACGTTGCCCTTGATGTCGATTCCGTCATGTGTTCGCCAGTCGTTCATCGTTTTTGAGAAAACGACGTTGCTGTCGCTGAAGCTTTTGCTGACCGTCGAATCGAGCGGCAGAAGATATTTGCCGGTGTACGGCCGATTGAGGTCGTTGGCTGTTGTCTTTTCCGTTG
>CALBHM010000141.1 GCA_937892835.1 uncultured Ruminococcus sp.
AAAAATCGGTCAGCGGACGGTGATTCCAAAGTATTTTTCGATAGCTCATCTCGTCAAGCTCGGCAATTCGCACGCCGTTTTTATCCGGCTCGCAGTGCTTAGCGTAGATATCCATTGCTATTTTGCAAAGATAAAGGTTTGTGCCGATACCTGCCGTGGCGGTTATGCCTGTTGTGCTGAGCACGTCGAGAACCATTTTCATCGCAAGCTCACGAGGCGTCATACCGTAGGTTTTGAGATAATTCGTTGCGTCGATGAAAACCTCGTCGATTGAATAAACGTGGATATCCTCGGGTGCTATATACTTGAGATAAACGTTATATATTTGGGTGCTGACCTCCATGTAGTGCGCCATTCTCGGCGGTGCGGTAATGAATGCAAGCTCCGCCGACGGATCTTTTATAAGCTCGGAATGAAAATACGATTCATGGGTAAAGCTATGCTTGGGTGCTTTGTATCTGCGTTGGGCGTTTATTTCACGCACCTTTTGGACAACCTCAAAAAGCCTTGCTCTGCCGGGAATGCCATAGGATTTGAGGGACGGCGAGACGGCAAGACAGATGGTTTTCTCCGTTCTTGTCGGATCGGCGACAACAAGATTTGCGTCCAGCGGGTCAAGACCTCTGTCAACACACTCGACAGAAGCATAGAATGATTTAAGGTCTATTGCAATGTACGCCTTGTCCGCCACCGACGGCACCTCCTTTTGGCATTTTTATATTGACAACTTGAAGTCAGCAGAAACTCTGCACTGAAAGCATTTTATATCAGGTCTTTTTGGTGCGATGTGGGCATCGCACCCTACGGTGAAGTTCGATAAAGGCACATTTCGTAGGGGTCGATGACCACATCGACCCAAGGTCAGCAGAAAATCGGCTTGGCTCCCTTGTAGGGGAGCTGTCACGGCTTGTCCGTGACCGAGGGGCTTATAAAAAATCCACATAAACTCTCCAAGCCTCCCCTTGATTGAATCAAGGGGAGGGGGACCGCTTGCGGTGGTGGGGATAAAGATAAAATTGGAATATAACCCCTCCGACTTCGGCGCAAACCGCCGAAGCCACCTCCCCTACAGGGGAGGCAAGAATGTTTCTGCACCAAAAGCAATTTTATCGGATTTTTTTAGCAACATCGGTCAGCACATTATGTGAAATGGATAAAATCCGCAATATCCCATAACCTTATAACATAAACATATTATACACCGAACAAACGTTCAGGTCAATAAAATTACTTAAAAATTTTGTGATAAAATTTTAACAATCTAACATGCTCGATGTCACAATGCACAAAAAGAAATACGTCAGATTGTGTATTTTGTCGTATCGAATCTTGACATTACAACATAGAATAATTATAATATTGTTGTATTTACATACCAAATGAAAGGGTGAAACATATGAGTGAATATATTAACAGAGTTCTTGCTTCGGTAAGAGAGAAGAATGCGTCCGAGCCTGAATTCGTTCAGACGGTTGAGGAAGTGCTCAAGTCCATTGAGCCTGTAGTTGAAAGACATCCGGAATATGAGAAAAACGGACTTCTTGAAAGACTTGTTGAGCCTGAGCGTATGTTTTCGTTCCGTGTTGCATGGGTTGACGATAACGGTAAGGTGCAGGTAAACAAGGGCTACCGCTGCCAGTTCAACGGTTCTATCGGACCTTATAAGGGAGGACTTCGTTTCCATCCGAGCGTATATTCGGGTATTGTTAAGTTCCTCGGATTTGAGCAGATTTTCAAGAACAGCCTTACAGGACTTCCTATCGGCGGCGCAAAGGGCGGTTCGGACTTTGACCCCAACGGCAAGTCGGACGGAGAAATCATGCGCTTCTGCCAGGCATTCATGAACAATCTTTACAGATTTATCGGTCCGGATATCGACGTTCCGGCAGGTGATATCGGCGTCGGCGGACGTGAGATCGGTTATCTCTACGGTCAGTACAGACACATCAAGGGCGTTTTTGAAAACGGCGTTCTCACAGGTAAGGGTCAGAGCTACGGCGGTTCAAACATTCGTCCCGAGGCTACTGGCTACGGCGCAGTTTATTATGCCGAGGAGGTTCTTGCACACTTCGGCGAGAAGATCGAGGGCAAGACTATTGCAATCTCCGGTTTTGGTAATGTTGCATGGGGCGTTGCAAAGAAAGCGGCTCAGCTCGGCGCAAAGGTTGTAACGATTTCGGGTCCCGACGGCTATGTTTACGATAAGGACGGCGTTTCAACGGATGAGAAGATCGAATATCTCCTTGAAATGAGAGCACACGGCACAGGTAAGGTTAAGGATTATGCCGATAAGTTCGGCGCAGAGTATTTCCCGGGCGAGAAGCCGTGGGGCGTTAAGGCCGATATCGTAATGCCTTGCGCAACTCAGAACGAGGTTGACCTTGAAGAGGCAATGAAGATAATCAAGAACGGCACAAAGTACTATGTTGAGGTTTCCAACATGCCGACAACAAACGACGCTCTCGAATATCTTCAGGAGAATGCAGTTGTTGCTCCGTCAAAGGCGGTTAATGCCGGCGGTGTTGCGGTTTCGGCTCTTGAAATGAGTCAGGACTCCATGCGCTACAGCTGGTCTGCGGAAGAGGTTGACGAGAAACTCAGGGAGATCATGAAGAACATCTACAACAACTCTGTTAATGCTGCCGAGGAATACGGTTGCGGCTACAATCTTGTTGCAGGCGCAAACATTGCAGGCTTCCTTAAGGTTGCCGACGCAATGATGCAGCAGGGTATATTCTAATAAAATAGAAATGTTTATGGGGCGGATTATTTCGCCCCATTTTTTTGCTGTGCAGGGGTGCGGCTACGGCACATTTCGTAGGTGTCGATGACCATGTAGACTTAAAGTTAGATGAAACCGACCAAGGCTTCTCCTTGAGGAGAAGCTGGCGCGTAAGCGACTGATGAGGTGGAAAAATTCGAGTCAGATTTTAATAAATAATGAGAGGAAAATCCACCACCTCATCCGAGCGGCGCAATCCGCCGCCCACCGTCTCGCTGCGGCTCGGTCACGCTCCGGCTCTGAACGTCCACCGGACGTTCATTCACTACCGTCGCGCCGCTTCGCTACC
>CALBHM010000142.1 GCA_937892835.1 uncultured Ruminococcus sp.
CTTGTTCAGCTTTATTTAAGCAAGCCGTGCGGCAAGCTCGGCAACCCCGAAAAAATTCTTGTGGCTTTTGCCAAAACAGCCGAATTGAAGCCCGACGAAAGTGAAACTATTGAATTAATCGTCGAAACAAATCAGCTTTCATCGTATGACGAAAACAAGAGCGCATACATAATCGAAAGCGGAAAATATGAATTTTTCCTCGGCAAAAACATCAGAGAAAACGAATCCGTTTTTGCTTTTGAACAGGCCGAAGATAAAATTGATTGCCAATGCGTTCAAGCCTCTGCGCCGATTGAAAAGCTTGAAGTCATGAGTGCATACGAACACAACGGCAAACGAATTATTAAGAACCGAAAAGCACGAACAAGAGAATATAATCTCGGCAAACGAATTCTTGAAAATCTGCCTAAAGAGATTCCGCAAACAGGCGACAAGGGATTCAAGCTTGCCGACGTTAAAAGCGGAAAAATTACAATGGAACAGTTCGTTGCACAGCTGAGCAACAATGAGCTTGAAGCGATATCGAGGGGCGATTACGTTATGAACAGTCCGCTCGGTGCTAAGGGCAACGCAGGTGCTTTCGGCGGAGTTTTACAATCATTGAGAGTCAAGGGAATCAAGCCTGTTATAACGACAGACGGTCCTTCGGGAATCAGACTTTCGGCTTGCTGTTCACTCCTGCCGATAGGAACATTGCTTGCCTGCTCATTCGACCCACAACTCGTTGAAGAAGTCTATTCGGCGGTTGCCGAGGAGATGTTCGCTAAAGGCTCCGACGTTCTGCTTGCTCCGGGAATGAATATTCATCGCAACCCTCTTTGCGGCAGAAACTTTGAATACTACAGTGAGGATCCGTATCTGACAGGCAAAATTGCCGCTGCCGCCGTCAAAGGAATTCAGTCTCACGGCGCATCGGCCTGTCCGAAGCATTTTGCCTGCAACAACCAGGAATTTCGCCGCAACATGAACGATTCCCGTCTTTCCGAGCGTGCACTCAGGGAGATTTATCTCAAAGGCTTCGAAATATGTGTCAAGGAAGCAAAGCCGAAAAATATTATGACATCATACAACAGAATAAACTCCGTTTACGGTCATTATAACTATGAGCTTTGCACAACCGTTTTGAGAAACGAATGGGGCTATAATGGCAATGTCATCACCGATTGGTGGATGAAAAATGAAAAAAGCCACGAATTTCCGTTAATCAGAAATCAAGCATATCGTGTCAGAGCGCAGGTTGATGTTTTTATGCCCGGCGGAGGAAGAATTCCACGTCGCAAGCCGGACGGCACACTGCTTGAATCGCTCGGCAAAGAGGGCGGAATAACTCTCGGCGAGCTTCAGCGAACGGCATGCAATGTTTTGAGAGCCGTTATAGATTCAAATGCATAATAAATTATTGTGCAATCATACAAATTTGTAAAGCAGTTCTCTTTTTTAATTGATTTTGGCATTTTGTTCTGATAAAATATAAACACTATTTAATAAGTTAAATTAAAATTAACTTTTTATCAGAGGAGATACTCATGAAAAAAATTATTTCTGTTCTATTGACAATAATTCTCATCATCGGCTGTTTGCCGATCACGTCATTCGCAGTCCCTCAAAGCAAAAAATATGAAAAGAATACAGAAAACGTGTTTTTCAGTGAAAAGTATGCACAGGTCGGTGTGCCTATAACCGTAAAAACAACGGACAGCAGTCAAGAGCTTCTTTATAAATGGTACATAAACGGCAAAGAAATAGTTAATATCGGCGACAGCTACACACCGGTGGAAGCTGATCTTGAGTGTATGCTCACCGCCGAGATTTATGACGCAAGCGGCGAAAAAATCGGCACAACAAATATGTTCATCAGCAAGCTCCCTGTTATTTACATCGAAACCGAAAACAGAGAGTCGATAGTTCAAAAGCAAAATGTCCTCAAAGCACATATGAAGCTTCAGGGAAACTCGGAATTCAGCGACGATTCAATTCTTTACGACGGCGAAACGGAAATAAAGGGACGTGGCAATTCAACATGGCTTGCAAATAAAAAGCCATATAAAATTAAGCTCGATACGAAATCCGATTTGCTCGGCATGGGCAAAAACAAGCATTGGGTTCTTCTCTCAAATCCCTACGACAGCTCCCTTTCGAGAAATAAGCTCATTTACGACCTTGCCGAGGATATGGGAATAAGCAGCATGAGTTCACAATGGGTCGATGTTGTTCTCAACGGCGAGGTTGTCGGCAACTATCTTCTCTGTGAGCATGTGCGCATCGGCAGCACCCGTGTCGACATCACAGATTGGGACGATATTGCCGAGGATGTTGCAAAAGCAATTTACAAAGCCAACAAAAAATCCATGAGCAAAGAAGAGCGAGATGAACTTGCCGAGCTTATGGAAGAAAACATGGACTGGGTAACCGACGGTTCGGTTACATACAAAAGCAAAACCTACAAAATTTCTGATTATTATAACCTGCCGAACGCAAACGGCGGATATCTTCTTGAGTGCTTCGGTACAGAAAAGCCTTGTTTTACCTCCGGTAGCGGCTTTGGTGTTTGCATCAGCAAGCCCGAGGGCATCGGCAAAGAAATGCTCAGCGGAATTCGGGCATATTACTCGGCATTTGAAGCGGCAGCTCAGGCTGATGATTTTTGCACTGAATATAACGGGCAAAAAGTAAGATACTCCGATTTAGCCGACGCCGAATCATTTGCCAAGGGCTTTTTATTGAATGAAATCTTTCAGAATCAGGACTTTTTACACTTCAGCACATACATGTACAAGGAAGTTGACGGAAAGCTTGTATTCGGCCCTATTTGGGATATGGACATGAGCTCCGATAATTCTTCTAATATTTATTCCCATAACAAGTGGATTTGCTTTACAAGAGGTAACATAATGGGAATGCTGAAAGACCCTGCATTTCTTAAAATCGTTTATGATACATACAAGGAATATCGTTACACAGCGATTGCCGATATGCTTAAACCCGGCGGAGATATTGACAAGGCCTTTGAATTGAACTTCGAATCCGGAATTCGCAACGATATGATATGGAGCAATTCCGTTGGTTTTGAAAGCAATATTGAAAATTTCCGGCTTTGGGTCAGCCGCAGATTGGATTGGATCGACAATCAAACGACAAGCTTTGAAACCTTTTACAAGTCCGTAAACGGCACAAATCTCAACAACTCCGGCAGCACAACGCTTGAGCTTAACGGATCGCAGCTCAAAGTTACAATGAATGATACAAAAATTGCAATGTGCAAAGTGCTTGTAAACGGAGCTGAAAAACAAAGCTTATCATACAGAGCGAATAGTATTCTTAACCTCGGAACGCTTGGCGAGGGAAGCATCATCAGCGTTATGAGCTACAACGCAAGCGGCGAATTCCTCGGCATGTCGACCGTGACAAGCTACAATGAGCCTGTCAGCTTAAAAATGACAAAAGCCCCGACCAAATATGTGTACAACCCCGGCGATAAAATTGATACAACAGGTCTGGAGCTTAAAGCTGTCTATGCCGACGGCTCGGAGCAAACTGTACAACCCGAAGCGGTTCTCTCGTATGTTTCGGATTGTATGGGAGCACAAAGCCTTGTTTATAATGAAATAACCGATAACATCGGAAACACGTATATTTCTTTCAGATATCGTGGAGTAAAAACCGATTATAAAATAGAAAAAATATCTAATGATGTTCAAAATGTTGAAAAACTCATAGACAAACTTCCGAAAAACAATTTTGAAGATAATCTTGAAATAATTTTTGAAGCAAAGCAGGCATATGATACACTCAGCGAAGCGGAGAAGAAAAAGGTTTCCAATTCATCAAAGCTTGACGAAGCAATGAAAAAGATTGATGAAATCTCCGAAAACAGCGATACACCGATTCTCGGTTGCTATATAGACCGACTCGGACGTTTCGGTATGAAAAACAACGTTGTCGTTATCGCCAAGGGCAAGCCGAATAAGATAAGATTTTTCATCGGCGGAAGCACTACAACAATTCCCGTTGCCAACCGTGATTATTGCATTTCGGAGAAACAAATTGCCGGCTATGACGTTATGACCATACCATATCTTCTCGGAACGGGTGACGTTGATGTCGGTGCATATTACAATCACATTCAAAAAGGTGAGCTTTATCATTTCAATGTGCAAAAAGCTGTCGAAAATTGCAGCCAAATGATAAAATCTTTCATCTATGATAAATCACAGGCCTCGGTCAATGATTTGTCTGAACTGTATTTCACCGTTAATAAGCGTGTTGAAAAAGTATCCGCATCGTGCGACGGTGCGGAGTTCACGACAGTTCCGAAAAACAATTCGGCAGAAATTGAAATGTGCTTCGCCGATATCGGAACGCACAATATTGACATCAGCTACTATTCGGACGGAGAATGGCATTGCTACAAAACAATTTCAATTTTTGTAAGGGATGAAACAGTCACGTCCCAACAGCTCGCACTCGATTATCCGAGCACAACGGCATATGACAATATTGAAATACACGCAGTCACCTCATCATATGTCACTTCTGTCAAGCTCATATCCGACAGCGAAACAATTGCCCTTTCCTCTGTCGTGAAGAACGGATTCAAGGTGTGGAGCGGCAAGGTCAACATGACCGAGAGCAAGTGCTTTAAGCTCTATGTCGATTACAAATACTCGGGCAGAATGATTAAAATTGATAAGGTCGACAAACTCGTTATCGAAAACGGAACACTCATCGAATGCAGAGTAAAGAGCGGCAATATCGATGTGCCTTATAATGTAACCGCCGTTGCGAACGGTGCTTTTGCAGGCTTTAACGGAACGGTTCACTGCTA
>CALBHM010000143.1 GCA_937892835.1 uncultured Ruminococcus sp.
TACATGGATAAGCTTGAAGGAAAAGTTGTTCTTGATACAAGAAAAGTTTGCAATCTTCCCGATTGTTTCTATCTTTAATAATAAAATTTGAGCTGTGGGGGTTATTTAATTGATTCGAGTCCTGCATTATGTCGGCAGAATGAACAGAGGCGGCATGGAAACGTTCATCATGAATCTATATCGCAATATAGATCGTGAAAAAATTCAGTTTGATTTTGCTGTCCATGGCAATGACGCCGGTGACTACGAGAAAGAAATCACACAGCTTGGCGGAAAATTTTATTATTTTCCGCATATGAGAAAGAATCCCGTTGAATACAAAAAAGCGTGGCATGAGTTTTGGAAAAATAACGCTAATCGCTATAAAGCTTTTCATATGCATACCAATTCACTTGCGAATGTGATTGCAATGGAAGAAGCGAAAAAGGCGAACGTGCCTATAAGAATTATTCACAGCCACAGTTCAATGGCGAACAAGGGTAGACTTCAGTTCTTAAATGACTATTTGCACAAGAAACATCGGAAGAAGCTCCCCGAGCTTGCGACTGATTTGTTTGCCTGTTCCGATAAGGCTGCCGAATGGCTTTTCGGAGGAATGCAGGTTGGTAACATTAATGTTGTTAAAATAAATAACGGTGTTGATACCGAAAGCTTTAAATTTGACGAAGCCAAACGTAAAGAACTGCGTAACGTCCTCAACTTGGAGGGCAAAAAGGTAATCGGCCATGTCGGTACATTTATTCCTGTAAAAAATCACGGTTTCCTTATTGATGTTGTAGAAAAAGCATATAGATCTGACAGAGATATCAGATGTATTCTTGTTGGAAACGGCTCGTTGCTTGAAGAGATAAAAGAAAAGGTTCATCAAAAAGAGCTTGATGATATTGTACTTTTTCTGGGAGTATGCGGCAATGTTAATGAGTTACTTTCGGCTATGGACATTTTTGCTATGCCGTCGCTCTATGAAGGACTGCCGGTTTCGCTGGTGGAGGTTCAGGCCAACGGTTTGCCTGCCGTTGTTTCGGATACCATCACGACAGATGTTAAGTTCCAAAGCAATTTACACTACATTCCTTTGTCATCATCTTGTGACGAATGGGCCGAGGAAATTATAAAAATTATTAATAACAATGAGCGTGCCGATGACTGCAAATGCGTATCGGAGCATGGCTTTGACATCAAAGATACCGTAAAAAAATATGAAAATATTATTTTAAGCAGGAGGTGAATAGTTTGGTTACAAAAAAGGACGCTGAGTTTTTATCATTCAGTCGCAGTATGCTTATACAATGCGTTATGCTTTTTGTCGGAATTTGTGCAGGCCTATGGATACACAAGTATTGCTTTTTTCTCGTGGCCGGATTTACAATAGCTGTTTCATTTTTTGGAAAAATGGACAGTGCATATTATCATCTGTTTTTTTGCTTACCGTTTACTGTTATTTATAAACTGTCTCCGGCATCGACCTCACTTTTCACCTATGTTATGCTTGCAGTAAGTATTGTAATTATTTTAAGGCAACGTATTTTTAGCAAAAAACATGTTTTTTTTATAATGCTTTTCTCTGTGTATTTATTAGTGGGAATGGGCAGAAATTTTACATTGGCTATTAAACTAATTGTAGGGCTTATCTTGTTCTATATTTTTGTGAACCGAATAGAAACCGAAAATTTTAAGAATCATATAATGTCATTCGCTTTGGGTATGGTTGGAAGCTCTTTCCTCGGACTAATGAAATCCTCTTGGTCACGTTTGACGGTCTATTATTCAAATCTTAAAACAATATATATAGGAAACGAAGAATCATTTAGATTTACAGGACTGTATCGTGATCCTAATTATTACTCTATTTCAGTTATACTGGTAGTAGTGTTATGTGTAATGCTGTTTATAAATCGGGATGGTAACCAGGTTGTTTTAGCGGTTATAGCATTGGGATTAACTGTTTTTGGGTTTACGACCTACAGTAAGATGTTTATGCTCTTCGTTGGCTTATTCGCTATTATATTTGTTTTATTGCAAATGAAATCGCCTAAGAAGATGGCGTTGCTAATGCTTCCGATAGCGGCTGTTGCAGTTGGATTATATAAATGGATGCAGTATTCCGGATATTTGGATGTAATGAAAAATCGTTTATCTGGTGAAGATATATCTACAGGAAGATTTGATATTTGGAAAAATTATCTGACATATATTTTAAGCTCACCTTCAACATTGTTTTTGGGAGATGGAATCAAAGCTCCGGACTATAATGGAGTTGCTCCGCATAATACATACATTGAATTGATTTATTATCTTGGAATTCTTGGTACGATTATTTTTTTAGTTACATTGATAAGTGTTTTTAAATCAAGAAAAATAATATTCAAAAGAAATATTCTGAATTATGCATTAATAATTGCTTTCTTGGGTATGAGCGCAACTCTTGCATGTTTTACAATAAATGATTTGATGTTTTACTGTATGTTGATGTGGATGGGATATAATTACAGTATAAATAAAAATAATAGCAGATTCTTGTCAAGGCGGCGAGTTTTATGAGTGAATTATTTAATAAATTTAAGCAAGCACTGGATTATATACGTTGTATAAAAAACAGAAAAGAATTTGAAAAGAATAGTATTTATGGAGACGATTTGGTTGTAAGATTTACATCACATTGTTCCGCGTTCAACAAAAGAGACATCATTATCGGCAATGGATGTGAAATAAAAGGTCGACTTACTTCGTTTAATGGTGGTAAAATTCGAATTGGAAACAATCTGTTTATGAATTTTCAATCGTATATCGGATCTATGGATTCGGTAACTATAGGAGACGATGTAATAATTGCTACAAATGTGAGAATTTTTGATAATAATAATCATCCCACATCACCGGATATGAGAAAGGAAATGAGTCATAACGATTTTTATGGTGAATTGTGGTCATGGAAATATGCCGAACATAAGCCGGTTATAATTGAAGATAATGTTTGGCTTGGTGAATATTCAACAATTTTGAAAGGGGTAACAGTTGGAAAGGGGTCGATTGTTGCAAGTCACAGCGTTGTTACAAAAGATGTACCCCCATATGTTATTGTTGCCGGCAATCCTGCAATAGTGGTGAAACAGCTGAAAGAAGAGGATTATCAATGATAAAAAAAACAACAAGCGGAGCAAGTGTTGATGCACTTGCGCTAACTTTTGTAAGAGTTGTCACTGTATTAATTTCAATGGTTATATACAAACTGCTGGCGGTGACTTTTTCTGTTGAGGAATATGGAACATACGCTTCAGCTACTCTTATTTCAACGACGGTATCATCGTTAACAATTTTGGGATTGACAGACGCTGTTAATTACTTCTATGCAAAAGAGAGAGACGTCGAAAAAGGTAAAATATATGTATATACAATTTTCTGTATTCAGATAATTGTTGGTGTGGTTTCGGCAATTTTAGTGATTTGTTTGAGTAAACCGATTGCAGCATATTTTAACAATACTTCTGTTGAAAAATTCATTCCGATTGTAGCCTTTATCCCATTATTTACCAATATTTCAAATATGTTGCAGGTGTTGTTTGTTACAGCAAAAAAGGCAAAGATAATCGCAATACGCAATTTGATTATTGCTGTTCTGAAAATAGTCTTTATTACCATAACCTGTTTGACACTTAAAAATATGTATGCAGTGATGGTTATTACTCTGGTTCTTGATATAGGCAATGTGGTCTACATGCTTTTATATTGCAAAAAGAACATTTTCTCTATTAAAATAAAAAATGCAAATATGCATTTGGTAAAGGGAATATTGCAATATAGTATTCCGATGGCTGTATATATACTTACAAATTCCATGTCAAAGAATATTGATAAACTTGTTATAGGTGCGTTGGGTACATCAGAAATGATGGGAATCTATTCAATTGCTGCGAAAGAACTTCCCTTTGATATATTGACAACATCATTTTTGACGGTTCTTATTCCCTATATAACGCGTTATATAAGTGAACAAGACTATAAAAATGCGGCAGATATTTTTTCAAAATATTTGCAACTGACTTATATTGTAACATGGATAATTGCCGGTGGAGCTTTGGTATGTTCAGATGAACTTATGCAAATTTTATATGATAAAAAGTATTTGTCTGGTTTGGGCATTTTCTGCCTTTATATTCTGGTTGAAATGATGAAATTTGCTAATGTTTCGCTCATATTTAGTGTTATGAATCGAGCAAAAGAGCTACTTTGTTATTCAGGAGCGGCACTTGCTTTAAACACAGGTCTCAATATTGTTTTCTTCAAAATATGGGGTATGATTGGTCCGGCTATAGCTACTGTTGTTGTTACTTTAGCTTTATCGTGTGTTATTATGATAAGAAGTGCACAATTATTAAATACGCATGTGTCGTATTTGCTTAATATCAAACAAATGATATATATTTTTGTTGAGTGTGTTTTATGTAGTGTAATTCCGTTAATGATCCAATACTTTTTGAAAGATAGAATAAATACACTTATTATGTTTATTATTTGTTATTTATTATTTGCTGTACCGCTGTTACTTATAAATTATAAAAAAATCCTTCGATTGCTTAAGGTAATAAATAATTCAAAACTTATATAAAATTTAGGGAAATCCCATTTTTAAGGAGACAATCCGCAATGAAAAAAATAATGCTCGTTTTCGGAACACGTCCCGAGGCTATCAAGATGTGTCCGCTCGTCAACGAACTGAAATCAAGGAAAAATCTTGAAACGATTGTTTGCGTGACAGGTCAGCACCGTCAGATGCTTGACCAGGTGCTTGAAGCGTTCAATGTAACACCGGACTATGACCTT
>CALBHM010000144.1 GCA_937892835.1 uncultured Ruminococcus sp.
TTGCTCAAGGCTCATGTGGCAACAAGTCAGCAGGGAATACAGGCCTTTTTCACAATGGCAAGCTATTATGCATGTTATCTTATAAATGCATTCATAGTTTACGGCTGCTATATAAGACTTCGCAAGGGAGAATTCTCGGGCAAACATATTGCTATGGCAGTTATCGGAATTGCACTCAGCTTCGGCACGGGCATGCAAAGTCTTCGACAGACGGCGGTTATGGCATTGCCTCTTGTCGCTTGTGAAATGTTAATGATTATAATTTATTCGATAAGGGATAAAAAGTTTGCAATATCCTCTTCGACGCTTTTTTCTGCGATTGTTTTTGTTTCAAACATTGCGGGACTTATAGCGATGAAGTTCATTGAGATAAATCAAAATTCAATTTACGGCACAACGGCACTCGTAAGGAGCTTTAAAGAATTCCTTGAAAAGGCCTTTTTCAATGTGGAGTATGTTGTGCTGACGTTCGGCCTGGATTCTCTTGAGTTAAGAGTCAGACTTGTCGTTTCAACGGTATTCTTGTTGATTATACTTATTGGATTTATTCTTTGCGTTAAAGATTTTTTCAAAAACAAATGCAATGATCAGGGACGATTTGTCTTGGTTATGCTCCTGACACTCGGCTGTGTCAGCGTTTTCGCTGCAGGTGTACTCACAGATGTTGTTAATCGTGCACTTTATTATTTTATGATTTATCCGCTTCTTGCGGTCTGCGTGTCATATATAATTGTGAAAATTCCCGGGAAAAGAAAGGCTTTCTTTTCAATCATCGCTGTTTTTGTGGCCGGAATGATTGCGTTCAGAACTGTAGGCACGGTAGGAGAAATAAAAAAGGGTAAGGATGAAAATTCAACGGCACACCAAATTGCAAACTATATGCTCGACAACGGATATGACACAATTTATTCGGTGTTTGGTCTCAGCGGAATCATGGACGGAGCCGAGAACATAATTGTTGCTTCCGGTGACAAAATTCATCTGGTTCAGTATAAGCGTGTTGATCGTTCAAAGCCGATGAAGCCGGTTGAATATCTCTGCGTTAAAGACAGCTATAAGCAGTGGGATAACAAAAAAAGTCTTTATCTTCTCAGAGAGTGGGAGCTGCCGAAGGTTAGAGAGCTTGCCGAGAAATACGGTGTTGAAATGACAAAGCAGGCTCAGTTTGGTGAGGGATTGTATCTTTACAGCATGTCTGAGAATCTTTGCGTCTACACCGATATGCAAAAATAGTGGCAGCAGATGAGCCGAACACAAGATATTGTAATAGATTATGCCTGAGAAAAAATTTAATGATTTTTTCTTATAAATCATCAAAAAACACTTGAAATAAAGCAATCAATATGGTAATATATTTAAGCATTTGTGACCACCAAGGCGGTAGTATGCCGATTTGGCGGGGTTTAATGCCCAACATTAAAGCGGACGGTCCTCTGTCGGTTTAACCGTTAAGAACGCCTGAAAATCTATGGGAGGTGTCTGTAATGGACGCACTTAAGTTAATCGCTCAGGACAGCCTCAAGGCTGACGTTTCTGAGGCAATCAAGGTAGGTAACACTATCAAAATCTGGGTTAAGATCCGTGAAGGCGAGAGAGAAAGACTCCAGGCTTTCGAGGGTACCGTAATTGCTATTAAGGGCAGCGGTGTTTCCCAGACATTTACCGTTCGTCGAGTTTCTTACGGCGTTGGTGTTGAGAGGGTTTTCCCAGTTCATTCACCCAATGTTGATAAGATTGAGCTTATCAGAACAGGTAAAGTACGCAGAAGCAAGCTCTACTATCTGCGTGACAGAGTCGGTAAGGCTGCTAAGGTTAAGCAGAGTATCGGCTAATGTAATCTTAGATTACAAAAACGAGCTGAGGGGTATGGCGGTGGTTCCATGCCCTTTTGTTTTTTTAGAGAAATTTTTACGGTTTGTACCGTTCATCATATAAGGAGGTACTTCAATGTTATTAAGCAGACGCAATGTTAAGGAAGGCTGGAACGAATACCTCAAAAACGGCAAGACGCCGGAACAGGCTAAAAAAGAACGTTCAAGATGGATAAAGATTTATGACCTTTTGAGCTCTGTAACAACGGCACTTGTATTGGTGTTTATTATATTTACTTTTGTCTGTCGCCCGACAAGTGTTGTGGGTTCTTCAATGGTTCCCACGCTTCAGGACGGAGACTGGTTGCTGACAATTCCGAAAAGCGAATATAACTACGGCGATATTGTCATCATAACTCAGCCGAACGCTTTCGATGAACCTATTGTTAAAAGAATTATTGCGACCGAGGGACAAACAGTTGATATAAACTTTGTTTCCGGCCAGGTATTTATTGATAATCAGGAAATAAAAGAACCATATATTAATGAGTTGACAAGACGTTCGGGTGATGTTACTTTTCCGCTGGTTGTTCCAAAGGGTAAAGTTTTTGTTATGGGTGACAACAGAATGCACTCTACCGACAGCCGAAGCACCGATATCGGATTCATCGACACCCGATATATACTCGGAAGAGCGACTGTTCGCATTCTTCCCTTCGGTGATATGAACATATATGATAACTTTAAACAGGGTGAGGGATAAAGCATGAATGAAAATAACGTAAACGAAGCCGTAACGGAAGAAACCGTTGCAGAGAACAAATCAAAAGGCTCGTTCCTTTATGAAACTGTGTCGGTTTTTGTGACGGCACTTGTTATAATTGCTGTCATGTTCACCTTCCTTTTTCGCTTTGTCGGAGTTGACGGTGAATCGATGGTTCCAACTCTTGACGATAACGACTGGCTTATTGTTTCTGCAATAAACCATGATATTGAGCAGGGTGACATTGTTATAAGCACTCAGCCGAATGCTTTTGACGAACCTATCGTTAAAAGAGTAATTGCCAAAGGCGGACAGACGGTGGATATAGACTTTACAGCCGGCAAGGTTTATGTTGACGGCGTGGAGCTTGATGAGCCTTATATTGCCGCACCGACCCATGCGATGGAGGGCAACACTTTCCCGATGGTTGTTCCCGAGGGTAAGCTTTTCCTTATGGGCGACAACAGAAACGATTCGACCGACAGCCGTTCGCCGATGGTCGGCTGCGTTGACGAGCGATATATTCTCGGAGTTGTAAAGTGCAGACTTATGCCGAATTTTACAATTTTCAAATAAAATGTTTGGCCGAATCAGATGGTTCGGCCTTTTTTCAAAGGAGGGTTTTTAATGGGTGATTTTCAGAAGCAAACGGTGCAATGGTTTCCCGGACATATGGCGAAAACGAGGAGACTTATCAAAGAAAGTTTATCTCGAGTGGATTGCGTAACCGAGATACTTGATGCCCGTATTCCTCTTTCAAGCAGAAATCCCGAAATCGGTGAGATAACGGCAGGTAAGCCGAGAATAATTCTTCTCAACAAATGCGACATGGCGGACGAAAAGGTGACCGCACAGTGGATAAAATATTTTCGTTCAACAGGAGCGGAAGCAATAGCCGTTGACTGCCGCTCGGGCAGAGGTCTTAACGGTTATACTCAGCTCGTTCGCAAGGTTCTTGCCGATAAAATTCAGCAGAATAATGACCGTGGCATGGTCGGTAAAGCTCTGAGGGTTATGGTGGTCGGAATCCCGAACACAGGTAAATCCTCGTTTATTAATAAAATGGCCGGCAGGGTGCGTGCCAAGGTTGCCGACAGACCGGGTGTCACAACGAGTAATCAGTGGTTTTTCATAGGCAACGGCATTGAGCTTCTTGATACCCCCGGTGTGCTTTGGCCGAAATTCGACGACCCGATCGTCGGCGATCGCTTAGCGTTTATCGGTTCGGTTAAGGATGCGGTTCTCGATGTTGAAACAATGGCCGTCAGATTGATCGACGTCCTCCGTGAGGGCTATCCCGAACGCCTTGCCGAAAGATATAAGTTGGATGATATTACGGACATGCAGTCATGGGAAATCCTTGAAGCAATCGGCAGAAAAAGAGGAATGCTCATAAGCGGCGGCGAGGTCAACACCGAACGTGCTTCCGTTATGCTTCTTGATGAGTACAGAGGAGGAAAACTCGGAAAGATAACAATGGAATTTCCTCCTACTTGACGGATTTTTTCCGTGATACGAATTTTATCCTTCTCGGCATATAAGACTTTCAACCCAAAATCTATTTCAAAGGAATGACCGCAATGAAAACGGAAGTAAAAATTGACTGGCTCAAATATGAAAACGAAGCAAAGGCGGACGGTTACAATGTCGTTTGCGGAATTGACGAAGCCGGCAGAGGGCCTCTTGCAGGACCGGTTTGCGCTGCGGCGGTTATTCTTCCCGATGGCTGTATAATAGAGGGCGTTAACGACTCGAAAAAGCTTACCGAGAAAAAGCGTGAACAGCTTTTTGATGTTATAAAAGAGACGGCTGTTGCTTATTCGATTGCGACCGCCGACGAAAAAGAAATTGACGAAATAAATATACTTCAGGCGACATACCTTGCGATGAATCGTGCTTTTCAGGGATTGAATATAAAGCCTGATATGGCTCTTGTTGACGGGAACCGTGACCCGGGCCTCGGAATCCCGACACGGACAATTGTAAAGGGCGATGCAAATTCCATGTCAATAGCTGCCGCATCCATTCTTGCCAAGGTGACAAGGGATCGGTTTATGCTTGAGATGGATAAAAAATATCCTCAATATCAATTTGCGAAGCACAAGGGCTACGGAACAAAGCTTCACTATGAAATGTTGGATAAATACGGGGCATCGGAAATTCACAGAATGACTTTTTTGAGGAAATATTATGAAAATAAATAAATCCGGCGCATGGGGAGAAATTTTTGCCGCAAGATATCTCAGGGATAGCGGCTATAAAATAATTACGGGTAATTTTCGCTCACGTTTGGGCGAAATTGACCTCATTGCACAAAAGGGAAAATATATGTGCTTCGTTGAGGTCAAAACGAGGGGCGAACAAAGGCTATATGAGCCGAAAGAGGCCGTTGATTTTTCAAAGCAGGAAAAGCTGATTGCGACATCAAAGCTTTTTATGAAAGCATATTCCGGTGGAAAGCAGCCGCGGTTCGACGTCTGCGAGGTCTTTCTTGACGATAAATTCAAAGTAAAGAAAATCAATTATATTGAAAATGCATTTACGGAAAGCGTATAAATATTTGTTTTTTATAGATTTTCATTGAATTGTTATTATGATTATGATACAATAAAATCAGAACTTACCAAAAGGAGAGGTAATATGTTTTACACCAGCACAAGAGATAAAAGTATAAAGGTTACTTCCTCACAGGCAATTTCTCACGGTATTTCCGCCGAGGGGGGATTGTTTGTTCCTGAGGAGATTCCTCATATAACAATGGATGATATCGTGCGCCTTGCGGACTGCGATTATATAGAAAGAGCAAAGGAGATTCTTTCTCTTTACCTGACAGATTTCACGGCAGAGGAGATAGATTCCTGCGTTAAGGGTGCTTACGGCGAGGGCAAATTTTCAAGCGATAAAATTGCTCCGCTGCACACATTGACAAAGGGCGTCGAGATTCTTGAGCTGTGGAAAGGCCCAACCTGCGCATTCAAGGATATGGCACTCCAGCTTCTTCCGCATCTTCTTACCGTTGCTTCGGCAAAGAGTGAACCGGGCAAGCAGATTGTTATTCTTGTTGCAACCTCAGGCGATACCGGCAAGGCTGCCCTTGAGGGCTTTAAGGATGTTAACAACACGAAGATTCTTGTTTTCTATCCAAACGACGGTGTTTCTCCGATGCAGAAGCTCCAGATGACAACGCAGGAAGGCTCAAATGTCGGCGTTTGCGCTATCGAGGGTAACTTTGATGACGCACAGACAGGAGTAAAAAAGATTTTCACGGACAAAGCGGTTGCCGCAAAGCTTGCCGAGCAGGGCATGATGTTCTCGTCGGCAAACTCGATCAACTGGGGTCGCCTTGTGCCGCAGATCGTTTATTATGTATCCGCTTATTGCGAGATGCTCAATAAAGGCGAGATTAAGCCGGGCGATGAAATCAACGTTGTTGTTCCGACCGGCAACTTCGGCAATATTCTTGCCGCTTACTATGCAAAGGAAATGGGCGTGCCCATAAAGAAGCTTGTTTGCGCATCAAACGCAAATAACGTTTTGACGGATTTCCTCAAGACCGGAACATACAACCGTATAAGAGATTTTTACACGACTGTTTCTCCGTCGATGGATATTCTTATTTCATCGAATCTTGAAAGACTTCTTTTCCTTCTCTCGGGCATGGATGACGCTGTTGTAAGAGAATGGATGGGTGAGCTTTCAGCAAATGGCTCATACAAGGTAAGCGACGATGTTTTTGCAAAGCTTACAGAGCTGTTTGACGCAGGCAGCTGTGATGACAACGGAACAAAGGCATGCATTGCCAAGGAGTTTAAAGAGCATAAATATCTTTGCGATACTCATACGGCTGTTGCGGTTTCCGTTTATGAGGATTACGCCGAGAGAACGGGTGACGAGACACCGACTGTTATCGCATCAACGGCTAATCCGTTCAAATTCAGCAAGGCAGTTCTTGACGCCGTTCATCCCGGTATGACCGAGAATCTTGACGAGTTTGAAATGGTTCATGCTCTCCATGATGAGACGGGCGAAGTGTGCCCGCCGCAGCTTGCAAATCTTAAGGGCAAGACCCCGAGATTTACCGGCTGCTGCAAGAAAGAGGATATGGAGCAGGTCGTATTTGATTTGCTGAAATAAAAACTTTTGGAAAGAGTGTTTATTTATGAAAAAACATGTTTTAGCAGCTATTTCGTTCATTGTGATATTCTCTGTTGTTTTTTGCAACGTGTTTGTCACGCAGGCTTCAAACCCGGTCGGCGATGTTAACGGCGACGGTAAGGTTAATTCGAGCGACGCTTTGGCTGTCCTCAGATATTCTGTCGGCCTTTCGACGGGAATTAAAGATATGAAACCCGGCGACATAGATCATAACGGCAAAATCAATTCAAACGATGCCCTTATTATTCTCAGAATAAGCGTCGGCCTTGCCAATCCTAAGGATTACACAACCACAACAAAGCCGACAACCACAACAACCAAACCGATTCAGTTTACTCCGGCAGCTGTCAAGGAGGTTTCTCCGTCATCGGTGACAAAGTATGCGGGAACAATACAGCGTGCATGGAAAATTTCTTCCAAAACAACCAGTGTTGAAATTCACAAGGTCGCTTACGGTTCAAAAATTACACAGAGCTTTGTAAAAAAGCAGGACAGTGCAATTGATTATCCAAAGAGCGTAACATATCAGCCGATTTGTAATATCGCTATAGTAACCTGCGCCCCGACAACGCTTAAGTATGCCGTTACCTCGCAAGTTCTCGGAACGACGAAGGGCAAGCAGGAGGATATCTCTAAAAAAGTCGGCGCATTGATGGCTGTTAACGGTGAGTCAACAAGCGCAGCAGGTGCAATGGCAATAAGAAACGGTAAAGCTTTCATGCCAAACGGTGAGGGCAGAGAGGTTATGCGTCTTTACAAGAACGGAAAATGTGATTACGGTCCGCTTAACAAGCAGAATCAGAACCAGCTCATTAAGGACGGAGTTTACAATACGGTCAGATACCATTATGTTCTTATTAAGGATGGCAAAAAGATTAACAATAACGAGTCCTATTACCATAACCGCACAATTCTTGCTCAGATCAGTGCAACAAAATATATTCTTGCCGTTGCCGAATTTATGCCGATGAATTCGATTGCCGATCTTCTCCTGAAATACGGCGCAAAGAATGCAGTCGTAACCAACGGCGGTAACTGTTCGTTTATGTATGTCAGAGGAATAGGAAATGTTACCGGAACAAAAGCAACGCAGCTCAAGAATTTGAACAAGGTAAACGTTGTAGAAACAGAGTTTTTCGCTAACCGCGGTATGCTTGGTAATAACAACGCAGGCAAGCCGAAGCTTGGCGGTCCGTGCAGTGATGAGGTTAATTCAGTTTACGTTCAGTAAATGATTGCTCTTTAGCGGCACAGCGTAAGTAAAAAGAAAACTGTCACATTAAGCCTGTGATATACAGCCTTGATGTGACAGTCCCTTTTAAAGAAGCTTTTACTTGCTTACGTCGCTGCTCGGCTCAAAGGTCGCGCAGATTGTTTCTGCACATGTGCAGGCACTTGACGGGCCTACTTCGATTTCGCCTGCAACGCACTTGCAGCCTTCTTCGTTATAGATGCAGTTGCAAGCGTGGCACTTGATATCTTTGATTTCGTGCTTCATTGTAAATTACCCCTTTTTCAGATTTGTGAAACGTTTCACGTTTATATTATCTGTTTCTTTTTGATTATTATTCTTTTTTGAGGAGGTGAAGAGATGTCATTATTTGCTATCGGAGATACGCATCTGTCTTTTGGCAGCGACAAGCCGATGGATGTTTTCAGCGGTTGGCAGGATTATGAAAAAAGGCTTGAAAAAAATTGGAATTCGGTTGTAACCGAGAACGATACTGTTGTTATTGCCGGTGATATTTCATGGGGAATGAAAATGGAGGATACATTGGAAGATTTTCGCTTCCTTGATAAGCTTAACGGCACAAAAATAATTATGAAGGGCAATCATGATTATTGGTGGTCAACCAAAAGCAAAACGGAAAAATTTTTCAAAGAAAACGGAATCGAAAGTATAAAGGTTCTTTTCAACAATGCATATAAAATCGGCGACGTCGCAATCTGCGGCACAAGAGGCTGGTTCTTTGACTGCTCAAAAAATGAGGATCAAAAGGTTCTTGCCCGTGAGGTGGGCAGATTGAGAACGAGCATTGCCGAGGCCAAAAAGCTTGACGGCGAGGTTATTGCATTTCTTCATTATCCGCCGATCAGCCTGACCGAGACCTGCCATGAGATTTATGACACCTTGGTCGATGAGCAGATTAAGACCTGCTATTACGGACATCTGCATGGTATTTCGGTGAATTGGGCTTTTCGAGGCGAAAGAGATGGCGTAAAATTTGACCTCATTTCCGCTGACTATCTTAATTTCTGCCCGAAATTAATCAGAAAATTCTGACCGTTGCCGTTTGGCGGCGGTTTTGCTTTCTTTAAAATGTTGATAATAAGGAAGGTAAATTGAAGAATGTAAAGCAATAAGCCTTTACAATCGACCTTTTTAGACCTTTTAAATGTATTGTAATGTAAAAAAATTAAAAATAATTCCCCAAATAATAAAAATTTTTTAAAAAGGTATGGAAAAAGGTGAAAACATCTGCTATAATACAAAAGTTAATAGGTATTTGTGGGAGTATGTACGCTCCGAAATACCACACAGGAGGAAGTTTTTAATGTTAAAATCAGCTAACAAAACAGAAACAAACATCTACACTCTTGAAGTCAGCGTAAGCGGCGAGGACTTCAACAAGGCAATTCTTCAGGCTTATAACAAGCAGAAGAACAAGATTCAGCTTCCCGGTTTCCGTAAGGGTAAAGCTCCGCTTAAAATGATTGAAAAGTTCTACGGCGAGGGCGTATTCTATGAAGATGCGCTTGATATCGTATATCCCGGCGTTGTCAGCGACGCTATCAAAGAGGCAGGCATTGAGCCTGTTGCAGCTCCCCATGATCTTGACGTTACAAAGATCGGCAAGGACGGCGTCGAAATGACTATGAAGGTTACCGTTAAGCCGGAGATCTCGATTGCAAACTATAAGGGCATCGAGGCCGACAAGGGTGACGCATCCGTTTGTGCAGACGACGTTAAGAAAGAGCTTGCTTCCATGCAGGAGAGAAACGCTCGTGTTGTTACGGTTGATGACAGAAAGGCTAAGAAGAACGATATCGCAGTTATCGACTTCGAGGGCTTCGTTGACGGTGTGGCATTCGACGGCGGCAAGGGCGAGAACTATGAGCTTACACTCGGCTCAGGTCAGTTTATTCCGGGCTTTGAGGACCAGATTATCGGTCACAAGACCGGCGATGAGTTTGACGTAAACGTTACTTTCCCGACCGAGTATACTCCCGAGCTTGCAGGCAAGGAAGCTGTATTCAAGGTAGTTCTTCACGAGATCAAGATGAAGGAGCTTCCGGCTCTCGATGATGATTTCGCAAAGGACGTTGACGATGAGGTTGATACACTCGCCGAGCTTAAGAAGAAGATCAAGGCAGAGCTTTCCGATAAGAAGAAAGAGGATGTCGAGAAGGACTTCGAGAGCGCAGTTCTTGAAAAGGTCGTTGATCTCGTTGAGGGCGAGATTCCCGAGGTTATGTATGACAATAAGCTCGAGGACGACGTTAAGGACTACGAGAACAGACTTGCACAGCAGGGAATTCCTCTTGACACTTATCTCCAGTACATGGGTATGGACAGAGACAAGTTCAAGGAGAGCATGAGGGACAACGCTGTTAAGCAGGTTAAGCTCCAGCTTGCAGTTGAGAAGATTGCCGAGCTTGAGAAGATTGAGGCAACCGATGAGGAGGCCGAGGCTCAGCTCAAGGAAATGGCAGACATGTATCAGCTCGACGTTGAGCAGGTCAAGAAGTGGGTTAATATTGAGGACGTTAAGAAGGACGTTGTCGGCAAGAAGACAGTTGACTTCCTTGTTGCAAACGCTAAGGCTATCGTAGCTGAGAAGCCGAAGAAGACAACAAAGAAGGCTGCTGCAAAGAAAGAGGAAGAAAAGCCGGCAGACGCTGAATAATTTTGCTTTCAAATGATTATAATTAATGCGGATGGATGGCTCTTTGCCATTCATTTGCATTATTATGACACCGAAAAAAACTCAGAAATAACTCGAATGGAGGAATAAATATGGCACTGGTACCTTATGTTATCGAGCAGACCAACAGAGGCGAGCGTTCGTACGACATTTTTTCTCGTCTCCTCAGCGACAGAATCATTGTTTTGTCAGATGAGGTAAACGACGCAACCGCAAGTCTTGTTGTTGCTCAGATGCTTTTCCTTGAGGGACAGGATCCCGATAAGGATATCAGCCTTTACATCAACAGCCCCGGCGGATCAGTTACCGCAGGCTTTGCAATTTATGACACAATGCAGTATATCAAGTGCGACGTTTCGACGATTTGCATGGGTATGGCTGCTTCGATGGGTGCGTTTTTGCTTTCTTCGGGCACAAAGGGCAAGAGAATTGCTCTCCCGAATAGCACTATTATGATTCATCAGCCGCTCGGCGGCGCACAGGGTCAGGCAACGGAAATTAAGATTGTTGCCGACCAGATACTCAAGACAAGAGAAAAGCTCAATCAGATTCTTGCCGAGAACACAGGCAAGCCCATTGAGCAGATTGCTATTGACACCGAGCGTGACAATTACCTTACAGCGCAGGAGGCCATGGATTACGGCCTTGTTGATAAGGTTCTTTACAAAAGATAATTCAGGGGTGTAACGATGCCAAGAGATGATGAAAGACGTGAAAAAAGTGTGCGCTGTTCCTTTTGCGGCAAGACCGACGGACAGGTTGAAAAAATAATAGCCGGTCCGGGAGTTTATATCTGCAACGAGTGCATAGACCTTTGCAGTGCAATTATGGCAGAGGAGCAGGCGGCGGCAGGCAGAGCAAGAAAGAAAAAGGCCAAGGATTTCAAACTGCCGACTCCGATGGAGATCAAAAAGGGTCTTGACGAGTACGTTATCGGTCAGGATGAGGCCAAGGTTACGCTCAGCGTTGCCGTTTATAACCACTATAAGCGTGTTTTCAAGCAGGATGACTCCGATGTTGAGATTCAGAAGAGCAATATTCTTCTTCTCGGTCCGACCGGTGTCGGCAAGACCATGCTTGCTCAGACGCTTGCCAAGATAATCGACGTTCCGTTTGCGATTGCGGACGCAACAACGCTCACCGAGGCAGGCTATGTCGGCGAGGATGTTGAAAACATTCTTCTCAGGCTCATTCAGGCTGCCGATTTTGATATTGAAAAGGCGGAGCGAGGAATAATCTATGTTGATGAAATTGACAAGATTGCCAGAAAGTCCGAGAATCCGTCAATCACCCGTGATGTCAGCGGCGAGGGCGTTCAGCAGGCATTGCTGAAAATCGTTGAAGGAACCGTTGCGAATGTACCTCCACAGGGCGGCAGAAAGCATCCTCAGCAGGAGTGCATACAGGTTGACACTTCGAATATTCTTTTCATCTGCGGCGGCGCATTTGACGGAATAGAAAAGATTGTCGAAAAGAGAATCGGCGGTTCGGCTCTCGGCTTTGAAGCAGACATCAAGGATAAGGAAGCGTTCACGATTGAGAATGCCATGTCAAAGGTTGTTCAGCAGGATATTACAAAGTTTGGCATAATTCCCGAGCTTGTCGGCAGACTTCCGGTTATCGCAACGCTCAAGGAGCTTGACGAGACTGCTCTCGTGAAGATTTTGACCGAGCCGAAGAACGCTATTGTTAAGCAGTATAAATCTCTGCTTTCGATGGACGGGGTTGAGCTTGATTTTACTCCCGAGGCACTCACGGCGATAGCGAGAAAAACCCTTGAAAAGAAAACCGGTGCAAGAGGATTGCGCTCCATTATGGAGAATCTTCTCATGCCGATTATGTACGCCGTGCCGAGCGATAAATCAATCGTAAGTGTGCAGGTGACCGAGGACTGCGTGGAAAACAGCGCAGCACCTTTGGTGGAACACAAAAAACGAGCTAAGCTCGACGCATAAAAAATTACTGTCGCAGTGAATTATCGTTGCGACAGTTTTTATATTATCAGGAACAAATGGCTGTTATAAACGAAAGCTCCCGAATGAAGATGTCCATTATATTCTTTAAAAATTCAGGTGTCAAAAATGAAATATCGCCATAGTCTGTTGCCTGTTCCAGCGCATTGTCAACGGCTGTTTTGATTGCGTTACTGCTTTTGGTTGCGCCGGTAACGCCGTCCACGGCGGTATTGTTTGATTCTATGATTCTGTCAATCACTGCGACAGCTCGTTTCCAATAATTCGGTGTTTCGCTTTGCGATATAACGTCAATAGCGGTGATTTTGCCACGTCTGATTTTGACCGAGAGCACAACGTCGCTGAATTTTCCGTGACCGCTGCCCTCATAGGTTCCTCTTTTATAGTGGGGTGCGGCAGCACCGACGCCGACGGTGAAAAGCACAACCATTACCGCTAAAATAGCGGCAAGAATACCTCTGAACACATTCTTTTTCATAATCAAACCTCCTTTGGTTAGCTATCGCTAACTGACATAAGTATAATACCGATAAAGGACGCTGTCAAGAGGATTTTGAAAATCATTTGGATTTAATTATGGGTGCCAATACTTTTTAGTTTGGATTTTCAGGTGGGCAGTAATTCGGGTCGCAAAATTCAGGAAAACAGCCGAGAAACCAATTACACTCGTCACAGCAAATTTCATAGTCAGGGTGTTTTCCATTTCCCTCGCAAGTTCCCGGATGACACGGAGTAAGCACGGCACCCGTTTCATCGACAACCTTTTCCGGAATATCTTCCTCGGAGTTAAAGACATAGTCATAGAGATCAATCATTTTATTATCCCCCGAAAATAAAAAGTGCGCAGCCGAAGCCACGCACAAAAAACACACGGCTTGATTGCTACCACACAAAGTTACAGTTCTAAACCAAAAGCATAGAAAAGTAAGCCGGTATTTTTATCTATTCCGGCTATGCAATTTGGTTTAGCTTCAGTATTAACTTTGTGTGGTAGCTGTATTATATCATATCGGCAGATATTTTTCAACTGTTTGTAACAGAAAACAAAAAGTGCGCAGCCGAAGCCACGCACAAAAAACACGGCTCCGTTGCTGCGACGCTAACGATACTAACACTGCAGGAGTGCAAAAGCTGAGCCAGTGTTTTTATCAAACACTGATCTCCTGCGGTGAATTAGTATTAACTTTAGCGTCGCAAATACATTATATCATTATATCTGTAAAAAATCCAGTACAATTTCATATGAAAACAAAAAACGTGCCGAAGCTACATAAAAAGTACACGAATTACTTGCGGCTAAGAATTTTTAGTTAAAGTCGGTTAAGAAAAATAAAATGCCAGATAATTCCTTATTATACAGAGGTAAAATCAAAACCGCCCTTTCAGCCGAAAGAGCGGTTAAATTTTTGTTCTGTTATTCTGTCACGGCGAACTGGCTGTTGTAAAGGTCGTAGTAGAAGCCGTGCTTTTCAAGCAGCTGTTCGTGCGTGCCCTGCTCGATAATCTGACCCTTGTTCATAACAAGAATGATGTCCGATTCACGAATCGTTGAAAGTCGGTGGGCAACAACAAAGCACGTTCTGCCCTTCATCATTCGGGCAAAGGTTTTCTGAATTCTAATCTCGGTGTGGCTGTCGATTGACGATGTCGCTTCGTCAAGAATGAGCATCGGCGGCAGATTAAGCAAAACTCTTGTTATGCAAAGCAGCTGCTTTTGTCCCTGAGAGAGCGAACCACCGTTTTCGCCGAGAACCGTGTCGTAACCGTCGGGCAATCGCTTTATAAAGCTGTGAGCGTGCGTAAGCTTTGCGGCGGCAATAATTTCATCGTCGGTTGCGTCCGGGTTTGAGTATGCAATATTCTCTCTGACCGTGCCGGATTTGAGCCATGTTTCCTGGAGCACCATGCCGAAATTTTTACGCAAGGATTTTCTTGTGAAATCCATTGAATTCTCGCCGTCAACCTTGATCATTCCGCTGTCGGGATCGTAGAAACGCATAAGCAGGTTGATAAGCGTACTCTTACCGCAGCCTGTCGGGCCTACGATTGCAACACGCTGACCGGGCTTTGCGCTGATGCTGAGATTTTTAATGAGCTCCTTGCTCTTATCGTATGAGAAAGAAACGTTTTCAAATTCAACCTCGCCGTTTGCCTTTTTAAGCTCTTTCGCCTTGTAGCAGTCGGGAATTTGCTCCTTTTCGTCAATGAGTTCAAATACTCTTGCTGCCGAAGCGAGAGCGTTCTGAAGCTCTGTAACAACGCCGGAAATCTCGTTAAACGGCTTTGTGTACTGCGTTGCATAGCTGAGGAAGCAGCTTAGCTGACCGACCGTAAGTCTGCCCGTAATGGCGGAGAGAGCGCCAAATGCACCTACGCCGGCGTAAACTATGGCATTGATAAGTCTTGTTGACGGATTGACCATAGAGGAGAAGAATGAAGCCTTAAGGCTGTATCTTGTGAGCCTGTCGTTTATTTCGTCAAATTTTTCCTCGGAAGCCTCCTCACGGCTGAACGCCTTAACGAGCTTCTGATTGCCGACCATTTCATTGATATGTGTTGTTATTTCGCCCCTTGTTTCGGATTGCTTTTGGAACATTGAATAGGTTCTCTTTGCAATGAACGAAGCAACGAAAAGCGAAAGGGGAGTGAGAAGAACAACAATAAGGGCGATTTTTACATTGACGGAGAACATAAAAATCAATGTGCCGAGAATTGTTATAACGCCGGTAAAAAACTGAGTGAAGCCCATAAGCAAGCCGTCCGAAAGCTGATCAATATCTGTAATAATTCGGCTGACAATATCACCGTGTTCGTGAGAGTCGATATAAGCGATATCAAGGTTTTGTAAGTGCCTGAACGCTTGAACACGCAAATCCTTAACAACACGATAGGTGATTCGATTGTTTATGATGTTCATTATCCACTGTGCCAGAGCTGTTATGCCGATTACAACGGCGGTTTTAATCAAGATGGCGATAATTCCTTCAATGTTAACCTGACCTTTACCGAGCGCGAGGTCAACAGCATTGCCGAAAAGTATCGGTGCATAGAGCTGAGTTGCAACGACAACAATAGCCAAAAGCAGAGAAAGAAGCACGAGAAACTTGTACTTTTCAATGAGCTTCAACAGGCGGCGAAATGTACCTTTGTTATTTTTTTTCATTTATACCGCCTCCTTACTTGAAAGCTGAGATTCGCAAATTTCTTTGTATTCCTCACAATTTTCAAAAAGCTCGTCATGCTTGCCGATTCCGCAAACCTTGCCATCGTCAAGCACAATTATCATGTCGGCATTTTTAATTGTCGAAAAACGCTGAGAAACAATGAATACGGTCATGTTATCCGTATCGGCCTTAATTGCACGTCTGAGGGCAGCGTCCGTAGCAAAATCGAGGGCAGATGAGCTGTCGTCAAGAATAAGAATTTCAGGTTTTCTGACAAGTGCCCTGGCAATCGTCAAACGCTGAATCTGGCCGCCGGAAAGATTTTTACCGCCCTGAAGTATCTTGCTGTCAAGGCCGTCCTTTTCATTGACGAAATCGAGAGCCTGAGCGGTTTTAAGAGCCGCATTGATTTCCTCGTCTGTTGCGTCAGGCTTGCCCCATTTCACGTTATCACGAACCGTACCGCTGACAAGTGCCGCTTTCTGCGGAACAACGCCGATAAGCTTGCGAAGCTCGTCAACATTATAGTTGCGAACATCGGTTCCGTTGACCTTGAGTGAGCCTTCGCTGACGTCATAAAATCTTGGAATAAGATTAATGAGCGTTGTTTTGCCCGAGCCTGTTGCACCGATTATGCCGACCGTAGAACCTCTCGGTATGCTGAGCGTGAGCGAATCAAGGGATTTTTCCTTTGAGCCGGCATATGTTGCACTTACGTGATCGAATTCAACGGCCGCTTCGCCCTTGCTTTTTATTCCGCTGCCGTCATTGATTGACGGCTTCATCTTAAAGACATCATAAATTCTGTTGCCGCATGCGACGGATTTTGTAAGGTTAATTATGAGATTTGAGAGCTTGATAAGCTCAACAAGAACCTGTGACATATAGTTAATGAGCGAAATTACTTCGCCCTGCGTCAGTCTGCCGGTATTTACTCGAATTCCGCCGACGTAAATAATGAGGACGATTGAAAGATTGACGATAACATAAGTTATTGGGTTGAGATATGCCGATATTTTGCCGCCGTAAAGCTGCATATCCTTCAATTCTTCCGAGCATTTGTCAAAGTCCTCTATTTCCTTCTGCTCATGATTGAAAGCACGGATAACTCGGACGCCAGAGAGATTCTCTCTCGTTATTCTCATGACGGAATCAAGCCTGTTTTGCACCTTTTTGTAAATCGGCACGGAGTAGAACATGATGCCGAAAACAACAGCCGCAAGCAGTGGGATTGAAACGGCAAAAATTATCGCTGTTTTCGGGTCAACCGTAAATGCCATGACAACTGCGCCGACAACAATGAACGGCGAGCGCAGGAAAAGGCGCAGGAAAAGGTTGACAGCTGTTTGCATTTGATTAACATCGGCTGTCAATCGTGTAATTAACGTCGATGTTCCGATTTTATCAATTTCGGAATAGGACAGAGTGTTGATATGACGATAAAGGTCGCCTCTAAGCTCCTTGCCGAAGCCGACCGATGCCTTTGCAGCGAAGTATTGAGCCGTCAGTGCACTGATAAAGCCTACTATCGCCAGCCCGACAAGAACCATTGCCATTTTAAAAATGTAAGGCTTGTCCGAGTTCTTGATACCTGTGTCAATTATCGCCGCCATTACCAGCGGAACAAACAGTTCAAAACTCGCTTCAAGCATTTTGAACAGCGGCGCAAGGATACTTTCCTTGACATAGTGCCGCAAATACTTTAATAGCTCTTTCATATTGCCTCCCATTATTATGTTAGTTTATATTGTTTCCGTGTTTCTCCGCCAGTGGAAGAGGAATTGTTGAGCGATTCCCTCAACGCCCAAAGTGCATTCGGGCAAGCCATCGGGATAAAGCTCCGCCATGATGCGCTTAACCCATACGTCAACGGGGAAAGCCTCAATTCTTCCGCAGCCGTAAAGCAGAGTGCACTCGGCAACCTTTGCGCCGACTCCCTTGATTTTTATCAGCTCGGCTCGGCAGATATCCATATCTTCCGTGGTAAGAATATCGAGATCAATCGTACCGTCGGCAACCTTTTGCGCCGCATCAATTATGTATTTCGCTCTGAAACCCGAACGAAGCGGAGCAAGGTCATCAACGCTGCATTTCGCAAGTTTT
>CALBHM010000145.1 GCA_937892835.1 uncultured Ruminococcus sp.
CGCTCAAATCTTGTCAAGCTTGATGTGCTTCTTAACGGCGACATGATTGATGCACTTTCGTTTATTATTCACAGCGAAAAGGCATATGGCAGAGCGAGAAAAATTGCAGAAAAGCTCAAGGACAACATCCCGAGACAGATGTTTGAGATTCCCGTTCAGATAGCTGTTGGCGGTAAGGTTATTGCTCGCGAAACGATTAAAGCGATGCGCAAGGATGTTCTTGCCAAGTGCTACGGCGGCGATATAACAAGAAAGAAGAAGCTGCTGGAGAAGCAAAAAGAGGGCAAAAAGCGCATGAGACAGTTCGGCACAGTCGAGGTTCCGCAGGAAGCGTTTATGTCAATTTTGAAACTTGACGAATAATATTAAAATAAGTGTTGCAAGTTGCATACAATTTGTGCTATAATACAAAAGTAAATTTGTATAAATCAGTAAGGAGGTAAAGCATGGCTGCTGAAACTAAAGAAGTTCAGACCACTCAGGTAGAGCCGGAAGAGCAGAAGGTCGCCAAGCGTAAGCTGCCCAAGGGCAGACGTTACGTCGGAAGTAAAGAAACCTTCACCTATGTTCTTTTTGATATTGCTCAGAGCTTCAATCTGGATCAGAACAAGACATATTACCTGACTGACGTTCTTGTCATCTCCTATTGGTGGCAGGCGATCATCAGTGTTGTTGTCAGCATCTGGGATATTATTAACGATTTGTTTCTTGCGTCTATTGTTGACCGTACAAACACGAGATTCGGTAAATTCAAACCTTATCTTATTATCTATGCTCTCCCGGGAACGATCATGGCAATGATTTTCTGGGGCATGCCGGTTATGTTCCCCGAAACCTCGGGTACATATTTGCCGAAAATCATAACGTACTTTGTACTACAAATGCTGCAAAACCTGGCAACCTCGCTTTATGAGATTTCAAAAACAGGTATTATTGCAACAATTACACCCGATGTTTTCGACAGAACACGTCTTATCAACCAGGCAAACCTGTTCTCAAGTCTTGTTGAGAACATCCCGAACCAGGTATGTACGGTTCTTATTGACCTTGTTAACCACAACAAGCTCAAGATTAAGATGACATCATTGTTCGTTTACATGGGCGTCGGCACGGCACTCGGTGCAGGCATTTTGGCTCTGTTCTTCTCCTTTAAGGTTAAAGAAAGAGTTCTTCAGTCGGTTGAAAAACCAACCTTCAAGGGTGCGGTCGGTTCACTGTTTAAGTCTCGTCCGCTCATGCTTTTGACAATTTCGGAGTTCCTCAGCCAGTTCGCCGTGGGAACAAATATCTCGCTGTATTACATCAGCGTTCTGAATGCCGGATCGGCGAAGTTGATTGTCGGTATTCCGGGTATGTTTGTTACATACGCCTCCTATGCTTATGTTGACAAGCTCCGTGAAAAGTTCTCTACGAGAACTTTGTGGGCAGTCGGTTCTCACTGGGGTGACTTCCTCTATCTCGGTGTTTACCTCTTCGGTAGCATAAACAAGAACTATAAGAAGACGGTTCCGATGATTGCCGCATTTATGATGAGAGAGACTCTTTGGAACTTTGTTTACGCTATGCGTAAGGTTGTTCCGGAGGAAATCAGAAATGAGGCTATTGACTACGGTGAATGGCAGAACGGCTACCGTACCGAGGCTATGGCAGGTGTTGTTAAGGGACTTGCGAAAAAGTTGGTTGCAACATTTACTAACGGCTTCAGCTCAGCACTTCTCGGTATCATCGGCTACAAGCAGGGTCTTAAGCCGAAGCAGCAGAGTGACAGAACAGAAAGACTTCTGTTTACAATGACCACCCTTCTTCCGGCAGTAACAGGACTTATCGGTATCATTCCGAAGCTCTTCTACAACATTGACTCTGAAACAAGAGAGAGAATGTACAAGGAGCTTGCAATTCGTCGTGCAGAGACAGCTAAGGAGCTTAACAAGGCTCATGAGCTTGAAATGGCGGAAGCATCTGCTGAACAGAAATAATTTATCAAATCAACGGACTGCTCGAAAGAACAGTCCGTTTTTTTCGGAGAAACTATGGATAATATAGGTTTATATCTTCATATTCCTTTTTGTAAGTCTAAATGTCCTTACTGCGATTTTTATTCCATGCGAGGAGACGAATCGGACAGAGATATGTACACGATTTCGCTTATCGAAAGCATGGAAAACTGGTCGGACAGGCTCGGCAGAAAAGCCGACACTCTTTATTTCGGCGGCGGCACTCCGTCGATTCTCGGCGGAGAAAATATTGCAATGCTTACCCGACGTGCCAAAAAACTTTTCGGCGTTGTCGGAGAAATAACCGTTGAATGTAATCCCTCGGCGGTTGAAGAAGATTTTTTTGAAACGGTCGCCGATGCAGGGGTGAATAGAATTTCTCTCGGTGTTCAATCTATAATTGAAAGCGAAAGAAAAAAACTCGGCAGGTTTTCAGACAAGAAGCTTATTGAAAAAAGAATCAAGCAATGTACTGCGGCGGGAATAAAAAATATTTCTCTTGACGTCATGCTCGGAGTGCAGGATCAGACGATGGGAAGTCTCAATGAAACGCTCGATTTTTGCATCGCTTCGGGCGCAACGCACATCAGTGCATATATGCTGAAAATTGAAGAGGGAACGCCTTATTACAAGAAAAAGGATTCGCTTAATTTACCCGATGACGACGTGGTTGCCGATATGTATCTTGCGATGAGCGAAAGACTGCGAGCGAACGGTTTCGAGCATTATGAGATATCAAATTTTGCCCATAACGGTTGTGAAGGCAAGCATAATTTGAAATATTGGAACTGCGAGGAATATCTCGGACTCGGACCGTCGGCACATTCTTTTATCGACGGAAAAAGATTTTATTATCCAAGAGACATCGATTTTTTTAAAAACGGCGGAGAACCGATTCCCGACGGAAACGGCGGCGATGAGGAAGAATATATTATGCTTCGTTTGCGTTTAAAAGACGGAATAATCATTGAAAAATTTGAAAAGAAATTCAATAAAACTTTTCCTCCGGAGATAATAAAAAAGGCGGAAAAATTTATTGAGAACGGTCTTATGAAATATAATGAAAAATCAATGGCTCTGACTGAAAAAGGATTTCTTCTTTCAAATTCAATCATTGCGGAATTGATATAGGAGTGAGATAAATGCTGGATGAATTTATAAAAAGACTACCCAAAAATGTTGACGGTGCGCTGATAGTTTCGCCCGAAAACAGAAGATATTTTACGGAATTTGATGCATCGGACGGATTTCTTTTTGCAACGAAAAACGGTTCAGTTTTTTTGACCGACAGCCGATATATTGAAGCGGCAAAAGATAAAATAAATTGCTGTGAAGTTGAAGAACAAAAGGGAAAACTGATTGAATATGGCAAACGTTTCGGTTGCCAAGTTCTTGCGGTTGAAGCGGACAGACTGACCGTTACTCAGCTTAAAAATTTGAGAAAAGCACTTCACGGAATTAAGCTTACAACAGTCGGAACGGATAAAATTATTGATTCGTTCCGAGCCGTAAAAAGTGATGAAGAAATTGAAAATATTTGCAAGGCTCAGTGCATTGCCGAGGCTGCACTTAAGCATATTCTCGGCTTCATAAAAATCGGCGTAACGGAAAAAGAAATTGCTTTGGAACTGGATCATTATATGCTCAGCCACGGTGCGGAAGCCCTTTCGTTTGAAACAATAGCAATCAGCGGAGCGAACACATCAAAGCCGCACGGTGTTCCGACCGACAAAAAAATAGAGGATGGCGACTTTGTGACAATGGACTACGGTGCTGTTGTTAACGGCTATCATTCCGACATGACAAGAACGGTTGCAGTCGGTCATGTCAGCGACGAGCAGAAAAAAGTATACGATACCGTGTTGAAGGCTCAGCTTGCTTCGCTTGAGATTTTAAGAAGCGGTCTTAAATGCTCCGACGGTGATAAAGCAGCGAGAGATATTATAACCGAAGCCGGTTACGGTGAATTCTTCCGCCATTCGACCGGCCACGGTGTCGGAATCGAGATTCATGAAAAGCCTAACCTTTCACCGAAGTCTGCTGCTACGCTTTGCTCTGGCAATATCGTAACGGTTGAGCCGGGAATTTATATCCCCGGAAAATGTGGCGTCAGAATAGAGGATATGGCCCTCATCACAGAAAGCGGCTGTAAAAATCTCACAAATGCACCGAAAGAACTTGTAATTTTGTAAAAAAATAAGCATGGCATAATGCTTTTTAGCCGAAAAGACTTGAAAAACTTATGATAATAGTATAAAATAATAGAGATAAAATACGAGTAGGTGTTTGACCTATTCATAACTAAGAAAATAAATCGGAGGAATAACACATGATTTCAGCAGGTGATTTCAGAAACGGTATGACATTTGAGGAGGACGGCAACGTACTTCAGGTTGTTGAATTCCAGCATGTTAAGCCGGGTAAGGGCGCAGCTTTTGTCAGAACAAAGACAAAGAACGTTCTCACGGGTTCCGTAGTTGAAAAGAGCTACAACCCGACAGCTAAATTCCCGACAGCATTTATCGAGAGAAAGGACATGGAATATTCATACAATGACGGCGATCTTTATTACTTTATGGATCCGGAGTCATATGAGCTTGTTCCTATCAATGCTTCCGATCTTTCCGATAACTTTAAGTTTGTTAAGGACGGTATGGTTTGTAAGATACTTTCCTACAAGGGCAAGGTTTTCGGCGTTGAGCCGCCGACATTCGTTGAGCTTGAGATTGCAAAGACCGATCCGGGCTTCGCAGGCAACACAGCTACAAACGCTACAAAGCCGGCAACTCTTGAGACAGGTGCAGAGATCAAGGTTCCGCTCTTCATCAACGAGGGCGAGAAGGTTCAGATCGACACCCGTACAGGCGAGTATCTCGGCAGAGCATAAGCCATTTATTTACCCTAATTGAAAGGATGATTCACAATGATGACAGTTACCGAAAAAGCAGCATATCTCAAGGGACTTGTTGAGATGGCTCATTTTGACGCAGATACAGACGAAGTAAAGATCATCAAGGCAATGGTTGACGCTATTGATGAGATGGCTCTCACAATCGCTGACCTCGAGGATGAGGTTGCAGCTCTTACAGAGGTTGTTGACGAGATTGACGAGGACCTCGGCGACGTTGAGGAGTGCATCTATGATGACTATTGCGACGATGACGACTGCTGCTGTGACGATGATTGCTGCTGCGGCGACCATGACGACAGCGATTATTTTGAGGTTGAGTGCCCCGCTTGCGGCGAGACAATCTGCCTTGACGAGAGCGTTCTTGATGAAGAATCAATTCAGTGCCCCGCTTGCGGCGAGACTCTTGAGTTCGACTTCGATGACGAGGACGACGGCGACGACAAATAATTATTTTTGAAAAAACGGGGGTGACCTTGGGCGAAATTTCGTTTCCTCGGTTGCCCCTTTTTCTTTGGAGAAATTTATGAAGCTTGAAGAAAAAACACTTAAAAAAAATTATATTTATCACGGCAGAATTATCAATGTTCGCAATGATGATGCTGAGCTTCCGAACGGCAAGCCATGCCAGCGTGAGGTTGTTGAGCACCCGGGCGGAGTATGCATTGCCGCACTGACGGAGGATAGCGAGCTGCTTTTTGTTCGCCAGTTCCGATATCCTTATATGGAGGTCATTCCTGAGCTTCCGGCCGGCAAGCTTGAAAAGGGTGAGGACCCGTTTGAGACAGGCAAGCGTGAGCTTGAGGAGGAGGCCGGTTGTGTTGCCGACGAGTATTATGATCTTGGAAAGTTTTACCCCTCTCCGGGATATTGCGGCGAAATCATTCATCTCTATGCCGCAAAGGGCCTTACCTACACTCATCAGCATCTTGACGTTGACGAATTCCTCAATGTTGAAAAAATTCCGCTCGACACGGCGGTTGAAATGGTAATGAGCAACGAAATAAAGGACGGAAAAAGCCAGGCGGCAGTTCTCAAGGTTAAACAGCTCAGAGATAAGGGGCTGTGGTGATGTCGAGGATAATTCTTGCCTCCGCCTCGCCAAGACGCAAAGAATTGATGGAGCTTGCAGGCTATGATTTTGAAGTGATATGCGCCGATATAGTTGAGGTCGTTCCGGAGAATGCGACGCCGCAGGAAGTCGTTATGTCGCTCGCTTTGCAGAAAGCACAGGCGGTAGCCGCAGAACACAAGGAAGCCGTTGTTATCGGTTCTGATACGGTGGTTGCACTTGACGGGAAAATTCTCGGCAAGCCTCATTCCGAACAGGAGGCTTGTGAGATGCTCCGTTCGCTTTCGGGAAGGACTCATAAGGTTTTTACAGGAGTTGCGATTGTTTGCGGCGATAAGGTGAAAAACTTTTTTGATGAAACCGATGTAGAATTCTATCCACTCGGCGATGATGAAATCAAAAAATATGTTGCAACCGGTGAACCGATGGACAAGGCCGGAGCTTATGGGATTCAAGGCAAAGGCTCAGTGCTTGTCAAAAAAATCAACGGTGATTTCTTCAATGTTATGGGATTGCCGATTGCCAAACTATATAGGGAGATGAGTGATTTTGTTTAAATACTTTCTGAACAATTTGGCTATAAGTGTCAGCGAGCTTGATCCGGTGCAGAATGACGGCGATGATAAGCAAAAGGTGATTTGGATAATTGCACTTGTGGCTGTTGTTATAATTTGCATTGTGTTAAGTCAAATAAAGTTTGATATTAGCGGAAAAATAAAAGCCAAGAAAGAAGAAAATGCAAAGAGAAAAGTCGCAAAGGCACGGGATGACGAACTTGAACGACTTCATGAAATAAAAAGAAAAAATCAAAGAAAATGAGTAATTTTGACCGAATCATATAAATGGTTCGGTCTTTTCTTTACAAAAAGGGGGCATTGTAACATTTAAAAAGGTTTGATTTTTAAATCGTTGACAATTCAAACAAAATAAGCCATAATAGAGGAAAGAATTTGTTTATTGAGGAGGTAAACAAAGTGGCGAAGAAAATTTTATCCGTACTTTTGAGCGTTGTTCTTGTCGCACAGCTTTTTGTAATCGGTGCAACGGCGAGGAGCAGAAAGTACATAATCACAAATCCGTATGAGGCAGTTGATTGGGATGAGTGGGGAAGCTACAAATTTCAGCCGCACTGTCAAACAAATGCCAGCGACGGATATCTCACGATCAAAGAATTTGTTCAGATGCACTATGATCTCAACTATGATGTTGTTGCACTGACCGACCACGGAACAATCAATAAGGGCTGGAATCAGAAGCCCGACCTTGTTCCGCTTATTCGTCTCGTTAAATATGAGAGAACCCACATGGCACCTATCATTCCGTTAACGGATGAGGAATATGATTCCTACCAGAGCGGCACTGCGGCTTCAACCGAAAGAACCCACAAAAACGGAATGCTTGACGTCCCGCAGGGTATCGAGCTTAACATGGCAACACCTAAGGCGGACTGCCATCTGACGGGCTATTTTTCGGATTACGGTCAGGGACTTGCAGGTGTTTACGGTGACTACGAGACCCCGAGTAAGGGAGTAAGAGAAGCCGGCGGAATTTCGATGCTTTCTCATGTCGGCGAATATGTTTATCCCGATAAGGACAGTGCGGACCATGTCGGTCAGAAGGTTGACGATTATTATGCAAACAAGTTTGCACGTCTTTTCCTTGATAACGCAGGCTCAAGCTTAGGCATGGGCATTAACAGCGCAACGGATGCCCACACTCGCTGTGACAGAATTCTCTATGATCAGATTCTTCAGAAAACAATTCCGAACGGTGTTGTTCCTTGGGGTTTTGCTTTCTCGGATTCACATGATGTAAGATCGCTGAATGACGCCTATACAATGCTCATGATGAAAGACTTTGATATGAACAATGTTCGTTCAAGCATGGAGAACGGTTGGAGCTTCGCCGTTTCGCATTATTCAAACGGTGTTGAGCTTAACGGCATGGAAGAAATGCCCGGTTTTGATGAGGATAAGGTCTATGACGAGAAGCTTTATCTTCAGGATAACACTCCGATGGTAACTCGAATTGATGTTGACCAAGAGAACGGAACAATCAATATTGAGGGCACAAACTTTGACCGTATAACATGGGTTTCAAACGGAAATGTTATCAGGCGTGAGGAAAATATCACAAACGGAAAGGCAACTCTTAATCTCTATAGCGACGATTTACTGGATGAACCGTATCTTTATGTAAGATTTTATATCACGGGAGAGAACGGAATTTGCTACGCTCAGCCGTTCGTAATGTTGAGGGCGAGGAATTCACGCCCGTTGAGGTTCCCGAGACGCATGATATTTCAACATTCCTTCGCGGTCTTGCAACCGTAACGGATTGGCTTTTCTTCCGCTTTAATCCGATTATTTGGCTGTTCAAGTATGTTGCACTCGGATACAATGTGTTTGACAGATTTTTCCATCCGTATTAAAATTAAACAATAAGTAAAGAACAAAGTCTCCGATTTATTCAATCGGAGGCTTTGTTCTTCATAGGGGAAGAAAATGAGAAGGAAAATTTTTATTTGTGGTTTTATTTAACTGCGTCAAAGCCTTGCTGAAGGTCGGCAATGATGTCGTCAATATGCTCTGTGCCGATTGAAAGACGAACAGTGTTCGGCTTGATTCCGCATGAGAGCAACTCTTCTTCGGAGAGCTGTGAATGGGTTGTTGATGCCGGATGAATAACGAGCGACTTAACGTCGGCAACGTTTGCGAGAAGTGAGAAGAGTTTGAGGCTCTCGGTGAACTTCTTAGCAGTCTCGGCGTCACCCTTTATCTCAAATGTAAATATTGAAGCTGCACCTTTCTTAAAGTATTTGTCGTAAAGCTCTTTTTGCTTTCCTGTTGCAAGTGAGGGGTGATTAACTTTTTCAACCTGCGGATGATTTTTGAGGAAGTCAACAACCTTGAGTGCATTCTCTACATGACGCTCAACTCTGAGCGAAAGTGTTTCGAGTCCCTGAAGAAGCAGGAAGGAGTTGAACGGAGAAATCGTTGCGCCTTGGTCTCTCATGAGTGTTGTGCGAAGCTTGAGAATATAAGCGAGATTGCCGCAAGCCTCGGTGAAAACAACACCGTGATATGACGGGTTCGGTTTTGAAAGCCCGGGAAATTTGTCATTCTGTGCCCAGTCAAATTTACCCGAGTCAATGACAACACCGCCCATTACCGTGCCGTGACCACCGATGAACTTTGTTGCCGAATGAACAACAACGTCTGCGCCGTGCTCAATCGGACGAAGAAGATAAGGTGTTGCAAAGGTGCTGTCAACGATGAACGGAATGCCGTGCTTGTGAGCGATAGCGGCAATGGCCTCAAGGTCGATTACGTCTGAGTTCGGATTGCCGAGAGTTTCAGCGTAGAGAAGCTTGGTGTTCGGCTGAATTGCCTTTTCGAAGTTTTCGGGGTCGGATGGATCAACAAATGTTGTATCGAGTCCCTGCTCCTTAAGCGTGTTTGCAAAGAGATTGTGCGTTCCTCCGTAAAGATTTGTTGAAGAAACAATATGATCGCCTGCGATTGCAATGTTCTGAATTGCATATGAGATTGCAGCTGAGCCGGAGGCTGTAGCAAGTGCCGCTGCGCCGCCTTCAAGAGCTGCGATTCTCTTTTCGAAAACGTCCGAGGTCGGGTTCATCAGTCTTGTGTATATGTTGCCGCCCTCGGTCAGACCGAAACGGCCGGCTGCCTGTGCGGAATCCTTAAAAACATATGAAGTTGTTGCATAGATGGGAACTGCTCTTGAATCTGTTGCCGGGTCGGGATTCTCCTGACCAACATGAAGCTGAAGTGTTTCAAATTTATAATCTGACATGGTAATTTTCCTTTCTTATTAAAAAATATTTTTGTTAATTTTTTGAACAAAGTAAAAATTACATTCGTCCGAATCTGAAATTTTGTCTCAGCAATTTTTCGAAAATATTATTCATAATAATCACCTATTAAAAAACGGAAAGCCGTCTCGACTTTCCGTTAGTTTTAACTCATTTTTTACTATCGGAAGGCACAGCAAAAGAAGTGTATCTGCAAATACACATCACAAAAAGCATCGAAGAAATGTTTTTCATTTTGCTTACCTCCCATCGAATTATTTAGGTTGGGTGTATAATAACATATATTACCTACCTTGTCAATAGGTTAAACAGAAATTTTTTAAATTTTTTCAACCGGTATTTTTATCTCGGTCACAAACTTTTCGGTATCGTTTGTGATTCCATAGTCAATCATTGTTATCTCACGAGAAAAACCTGAAATTTTCAAATGATTTTCCTCAATATATTTTGATAATCGACGATAGTGCGACGCAGCTTCACCGTGACTGCCACGGAACCGAACGCAAACGCAAAGTGCTTCCGGGAGCAGCTCGAATTCTCCGTCGGTTTTATCCTCGTCCTCAACAACAAGGAAAATGTAATCGTATTTATCATAGTTACCGCTGTGCAAATTATCTTGCGAAATTCCGAAGCCGACCTTTCCGAGAAAAACAACAGGCTCATCTTCTCGTTCGCTGAGCATGCTGACCGAGGCCTCAATTTCATCCTGATTTTTGAGCTTAAGAGAACCTTTTATTCTTATGATGCGACACGGCGAGCTGACTGAAAGCATTATTTCCTCCAACTTAGAGGTTTTGGCGTCATTAATCTGATGTAAGCGGTTGTTGATTTTCTTTTCAACGTTTTCAAGCTCTTTTTTCTTTTCGATAACCTTTTGCTTTTGCATCATGAGCTTGTTTTCAATAACGTCAATGTCTCGGTTCTTAAAAAAGTCGGCAATTTGCGGCAGGGGCATATCAAGTGCACGCAAATAGCGAACAGTGTTTAGAATCTCAAATTGCCTTGCGCTGTAGTATCGGTAATTCGTCTGCGGATCAACATATTCGGGAATGAGAATTCCGAGATTTTCATAATGACGCAAACTTCCCGGGCTGAGATGAAAAATTTTTGAAATATCACCGATTGAAAACAGTGTGCTTTTATCCATTTTCTTCTGTTGCCCCTTTCTCTTTCTTGCTGATTATAATATAAGCAATCACACAGATGATAATTGAAATAAGCGAACCCATTGGTGCGGCGCAGCCCATCGGGAAAAGATTTTTCGGGAATCGTTTTGACGTGAGGTAGGCGACAGGCACTCTTGCCAGCACGATTGAAAGCGAATTGTGCAGAAATGAAATTCCGGATTTTTCGATAGCACAGAAATATCCGGACATACAGAAATGGATTCCGGCGAAAAGGTAGTCGACAACATAGCTTCTGAGATACTGAGTGCCGAGGCGAATAACCTCCGGACTGTCGTCGAACATTCCGACAAGCTGAGGAGCAATAAGTTCAACCGTACCTATAACAAAAACTCCGGAAATAATTATAAAATAAATTGCATAGCGCAGGGTGAGCTTTGCCCTGTGCGGCTTACCGGCACCGATATTCTGCGCTCCGAGGGCTGAAATTGCCGAAAGCATAGAGGACGGAACGAGGAACAGGAAGCCGATGATTTTTTCAACAATTCCGACTGCTGCCGCATCGTTGAGTCCACGTTGGTTCGCAATTATTGTGATGATAATAAATGAAATCTGAATAAATCCATCCTGCAAGGAAACAGGAATGCCGATTTTCAGCACGTTGCCGATAATGCTCTTTTTAAGTTTAAAATCGTCTTTGGAAATCTTTATTCCTGTATCGGTTTTTTTAATAACTATCAGAGAGATTATGACCGAGATCGTCTGTGAAAGGGTTGTTCCAAGTGCCGCACCGGCGGGACCGAGACCGAGTGCGCCGATAAAAAGGTAATCAAGACCGATGTTGCAGGCACATGCAATCGCAATGAAATACATCGGGCTTTTGCTGTCGCCGAGGCCACGGAAAATTGAGCTTATAATATTGTATGCCGTGATGAACGGAATGCCGATGAAACAAATCGTCAGGTAATCGACCGTGCTTTCAACTGCCTCGGCAGGGGTGGACATGACGGAAACAATTGGTCTTACAAAAATTAAAAGAATTGCCGCTAAAGCAATCGAACCGAGCATGAATAAAGTTACCGTGTTGCCGACATAGCGTGAAGCGGTTTTTTTGTCGCTTGCACCGATGCTTCTGCCGATTGTGACGGTTGCACCCATTGCAAGACCGACTATCATGACGGTTATCATGTGCATAACCTGACTGCCGATTGAAACGCCCGTTATGCTGTCCGTTGCGTTGAATTGTCCGACTATAAAAAGATCCGCCATGCCGTAAAGTGTCTGCAAAAAGTAAGAGAGCAGATATGGCAGGGAGAAGAATATGAGATTTTTAAATACACTGCCTGTTGTAAGATTTTTTTCCATAGCTTTTATCAATCGCACATCTAACTGCGAGGAATACTTGATTTTCACTCATTAATATGACGATTTCTCCTTGATGATTATATCATAAACTCTACAATTATTGTAGAGTCAAGATAAATTTAACAAAAATTTCAAAAAAATAAACCGCACCCGGATAAGTGCGATTTATTCTTGGTGGAGACGAAGAGGATCGAACTCTCGACCTTACGGATGCGAACCGTACGCTCTCCCAGCTGAGCTACGCCCCCGGATACCATTAGGATACTGAAATTATATTCTTTCTTTTCATTTTTGTCAAGATTTTGTTGCCGATTTCGGTTCAAAACGTAATGTTTACCCTTTCTTTTCCGCCAATTCATACAATTTTAAAATTTAGATGGAAAAATAATATCATAAATTATTCAAAAAACGCCATAAAAGCATTTGATTTTACGACAATTCGTGATATAATGGTACGGACAATAATCGAGGAGTGTTCATCGGTTATTATCCACAATGAGAAAGGATTGTTTTTATGGCTGAAAAAGCAAAAAAAATGAAGCTTAATTACGGCAAGACCCTTTTGATAGGTTTTGCATTCATGGCTTCTTCAATCGCATGGGGCGTTTATGACCCGTATATCACCACCCTGCTCAATAAGATTCTCGGTGAATCCGCACTGATTGCAGGCTGGAGCGCAAAGCTCGTCGAAAAATTCCCTGTTCTTCTTGAATTCATGCAGGCCCAGGGCGAGGACGTCGGCTCTGCGGCAACAGGTTTTACCCTTGTTCCCCTTTTCATTGGTATTATAATGACATTTGATAACATTTTCGGCGTTATTTTCCAGCCGACATTCGGAAAAATTTCCGACAGATGTCACACCCGTATCGGTAAACGTAAGCCGTTTATTCTTATCGGTGCACCCTTGGCTGCGGTTATTTTTGCGATAATCCCGAGAGTTGCTCTTCATGAAAACGGAAGAATTTCCGCAATGATGTTTTGCATTATCCTTTTTGTTTTTGTTATGTCATTTTGGCGTGCACCTTGTGTTGCACTTATGCCTGACCTTACTCCGCCCGCTCTTCGCAGTGAGGGCAACTCGGTTATTAACCTTGTCGGCGGCGTCGGCAGCCTCCTCGCTTTGCAGGCGGCAACCATTGTCTGTGCAATAGGCGGATGGGACAAAGGCACACAGGAAGAGGAATACATACCGTATGTTTTCCTGTTCGCTTCAATAGTAATGATAATCTGTACTTTGGTTGTTGCTTTCTTCGTAAAAGAACCTGACAGCCGACTTAAGGTTCAGATGCAGGCGAACATGGAAAATGACGCAAAGGCAAAGCGTCAGGCTGAAAAAGAGGCGGCGAAGAAAGAAAAAGAGCGCCTTAAGGCAATTAAGCTTTCCAAGGGCGAAAGAGTCAGCCTTATCTGCATGCTTGCAGGTCTTTTCTTCCTCTTCTGCGGAGCTAATGCAATTCAGACCTTCTTTGCACTGTTTGCTGCTGAAATTCTCGGCAAGTCCAGCGGTGAGGCAACATCAATGCTTACGATTTTTGCGGTTTCAACCGCAATCGGAGCTATTCCGGCAGGTTTGCTCGGTAGAAAATTCGGCAGAAAAAAGACGATTGTCGCAGGCCTTCTTATGTTCATAACCGCATTTGTGGTTTATCTTATAGTTGATGCAACCACGGGCAACGCTTTGACTCTTGTATATGTTGCTCTTGTTGTCGGCGGATTTGCAAACATGCTTATAACGGTTAACACACTTCCGCTTGTTCTTGAAATCGGCGGACTTGACAAGGTCGGCACATTTACAGGTTATTATTACACTGCAACATTCTCGGCGCAGATAGCAACTCCGATTGTATACGGCATCGTTCGTATGCTTACAGGTACATACGGTTCACTGTTCTACTATTGCCCGATATGCTTTGTTCTCTCCTTGATTTGCATCCTTTTTGTAAGACACGGCGAGTCCGAGGAGATTACAGAAGATATTATTAAGGAAGCCAGATTGGCTGACGACTGATTTTCCCATGAATGGGATTGGAGGAATACATCAATGAGTGAAACACTTCTCAAGGTGAGGGACCTTAAAAAGAGCTACGGTGATCACACTGTTCTCAAGGGCGTCTCTTACGACATTGAACAGGGCAAGATCGTAGGCTTGCTCGGCCCGAACGGCTGCGGCAAAACCTCGATGATAAAGTCCATTGTCGGCCTTATCAACGATTATGAGGGTCAGATTCTTATTAACGGAAAAGCCCCCGGCGTTGAGTCGAAAAAAATAATTGCATATCTTCCCGAGAAGAATTATCTCCCGGCATGGATGACGCCGAAAAGTGCAATCAAGTATATGGCGGATTTTTATGAGAATTTTGATATGCAAAAAGCACTTGACATGGCGGCAAGATTTGAGCTTCCGATGAAGCAGAAAATCAAGACTATGTCAAAGGGTCAGCAGGAAAAGCTCCAGCTTCTCCTTGTTATGAGCCGAAAGGCCGACCTTTATATTCTCGACGAGCCGCTCGGCGGTGTTGACCTTGTTTCAAGAGAATTTATTCTTGACACAATCATGAAAAATCACGCCGAAAATTCGACGATTCTGCTTTCAACTCACCTTATTTATGATATCGAAAAGGTGCTCGACCGTGTACTCATGGTCAAGGACGGCAAGCTTCTTGTCAACACGGATGTTTCAAAGATAACGGCCGACGGCAAGACTGTCGAGGATTTGTTCAGGGAGGTGTTCAGCCATGTTGGGTAAGCTTTTGAAGAATGAATTCATTGCCACGGGCAGAATCATGGGCGCACTTTATGCGGTTGTTGCCGTAATCATGGCATATGTCCTCGGTTCTTATTACATCACCAAGGACACCGCTTCAACCGGTCAAATGCTTGGCATTATGGTGCTTCTTCTCATTTCATCATGCAGCTTTATTCTTACAGCTGTTGTTATGATAATGAATTTTCAAAAGTCGCTTTACGGCGATCAGGGCTATTTGAGCTTTACTCTTCCGGTAAAAGGCTCGACGCTCCTTATCTCAAAGATCATTACGTCGACAGTATGGTTTGTTGCAGCTTTTGTTTGTCTTATGGGTACAGCAGCAATCACATTCTTCGTTGTTAAAGAGGACGTTATCGGTGAAGAAACGTTTTCGACAATCGAATCCCTTTTGCCGATGTTCCTTGAGGGCAAGTCGGTTTCAACGATTATCACATCAATCGTTATTTCGATGGTTTCGTATTTCCTGCGTTTTGCAGTTATCACCATTGAAATGTATTTTGCGATTTCGCTTGCAAATACTCGTCACTTCCAGAAGAAATATCTTCTCTGGACAATCATTTTCACAATTGCAGTGCTTTTCATCGTTGAAAGAATTTCCGGTGTTATTGCCGACAATATTGTTTTCGGTATCGCAACGGTAGGAAACAAGCTTTCTATTATAACAAGCTATGATCAGCTTGCATCGGGTGCGAGCTTCACGGATCTCGTTTCGGTTATAACTTATCTTATTTTTGGCGTAGGTCTTTACTATGCAACGTTCTATGTAATGAACAAAAAGGTTAACATCAGATAATTTTGAGGCAATACCGCACACCTTAATTGTGCGGCATTGCCCTAATAAAGGAGATATCCCTTTGAGCACATGGACAGATGAAAAAATCATCACGCTTATCAGGTCTCGGCTTGATGATTACAGATTTAACCACAGCCTTAATGTTGCCGACAGCGCAAAAGAGCTTGCGATCAGATACGGCGGAGATGCGGATAAGGCGTACACGTCGGGACTTCTGCATGACGTGATGAAAAATGCTTCCGAGGAAGAGCAGTTAGGGGTATTGAGTGAGGCAGGCATTGAGCTTATGCCTGTTGAGAGGGCTAACAAAAAGCTGTGGCACGCTATGGCAGGTGCAGCTTACATAAAGTTCGTCATGGGTATCGACGACCGTGAAATAATCAGGGCAGTCAGGTACCACACGACGGGCAGAGCGGGAATGAGCCTGCTCGAAAAAATTGTTTATCTCGCCGATTATATTTCCGCAGAGAGAAATTATAACGGCGTTGAGGATATGCGAAGGCTTTGCGAGAAGGATATGGACTCGGCGATTGAATATGCGCTGGTTTTCGGAATTCCCGATCTTGTTTCAAAGGGTCAGGTTATTCACCCCGACAGCATTGATCTTTACAATGAAGTTATTATTAAAAAGCAGGGAGGAAACAGTTTATGACATCACTTGAAAAAGCAAAAAACATTGCCAAGATTCTCGACAAGAAAAAGGCAATAGACATCATCGGAATTGAGACAAAAGAGCTGACGGTAATGTCAGACTATTTCATCATTGCAAGCGGTACATCAAACACTCATGTCCGTGCGCTTGCCGATGAGGTTGACGACGAGATGAAGAAGCTCGGAGTAGAGGTTGACCACATTGAGGGCAGAGCAACAGGATGGATACTGCTTGATTATAACGATGTTCTGGTTCACGTTTTCCAGCCGGAAAGCAGACAGTATTACAACATCGAGCGTCTTTGGAATGATGCGGCAAGGGTTGACCTTTCCGACGTTCTGACCGAGGACTGATTATTTATTTTGCATAGATACACTGTTATGTGAGCATTTTTTAAGGCTGCTTTTAGAAGAGCTTTTCCAAGGCTTCCCCTTGAGGGGAAGCTGTCGCATAAGCGACTGATGAGGTGGAAAGGTTCGAGTTTGAATTTAGCGAATAAAAGCATGAAAATTTACCACCTCATCCGAGCAGCGCAATCCGCCGCTCACCTTCCCCTCAAGGGGAAGGCTGAAAAATAAAGACAGCGGTCATTTTGTTATGAGTGAATCTATGTGCAAATTATGTGTCTGAAGCGGTTATTAAATTGCTTCGCACCTAAATCGCAATACACATCGGAGGATTATTGAAATGGGTTATGATTTTAAATCGGTAGAAAAAAAGTGGCAGGATAAATGGGAGGAAACAGGCGTTTTCCATGCGGAGGATTTTTCGGAGAAGCCGAAGTTCTACGGCCTTGTTGAGTTCCCTTATCCCAGCGGAGCAGGTATGCACGTCGGACACATCAAGGCTTATTCGGGTCTTGAGGTCGTTTCGAGAAAAAGAAGAATGCAGGGATATAACGTTCTGTTCCCGATCGGCTTTGACGCATACGGACTCCCGACCGAAAACTATGCTATAAAAACAGGTATTCATCCCCGTAAGGTTACGGACATGAATATTGAAAGATTTTCAAGCCAGCTTAAAAAGGTAGGTTTCTCCTTTGACTGGACTCGTGTAATTGATACCACTCAGGAGGACTACTACAAGTGGACCCAGTGGATTTTCCTCAAGATGTTTGAACACGGTCTCGCTTTCAGAGACAAGACACTTGTTAACTACTGCCCCTCATGTAAGGTTGTTCTTTCGAACGAGGATTCGCAGGGCGGTAAGTGCGATATCTGCCACAGCGATATCGTTCAGAAGTCAAAGGATGTTTGGTATCTTCGCATAACGAAGTATGCCGATAAGCTTCTTGAAGGCCTTGATGAGGTTGACTATCTTCCGAATATCAAGCTTCAGCAGAGAAACTGGATCGGCAAATCAACGGGTGCTTTTGTTGATTTCGATGTTAAAGGCTCGGACAACGAAAAGCTGAAGATTTATACAACCCGTCCCGATACTCTTTTCGGCGTAACATTCATGGTTATGGCTCCCGAGCATCCGATGATCGACAAGTATGCGGATCGCATTGCAAATATGGATGCGATTACGGACTATAGAAAAGAATGCGCAAAAAAGACCGAATTTGAAAGAACACAGCTTGTCAAGGACAAGACAGGCGTTAAGATAGACGGCCTTTCGGGAATCAACCCTGTGAACGGAAAAGAAATTCCGATTTATATTTCCGACTATGTCATGATGGGCTACGGTACAGGCGCAATCATGGCTGTTCCGGCTCATGATACCCGTGACTATGAGTTTGCCAAGAAGTTCGGCATTGATATCATTGAGGTTATCAAGGGCGGCGACATCTCAAAAGAAGCATATACCGGCGAGGGCGAGTGCGTGAACTCGGGCTTCCTTGACGGAATAAAAAATAAAAAAGAAGCCATTGAGAAGATGGCCGATTATCTCAGCGAAAAAGGCATCGGCGAAAAGGGCGTTCAGTACAAGATGAAGGACTGGGCATTCAACCGTCAGCGTTATTGGGGCGAGCCGATTCCAATTGTTTACTGTCCGCATTGCGGCATGGTTCCCGTTCCGTATGATGAGCTTCCGCTCAAGCTGCCGAAGGTTGAAAACTTTGAGCCCGGCTCGGACGGCGAAAGTCCGCTTGCGAAGATTGAGTCTTTCGTAAACTGCAAGTGCCCGAAGTGCGGCGCAGACGCAAAGCGTGAAACAGATACAATGCCTCAGTGGGCAGGTTCTTCATGGTACTTCCTGAGATATATTGATCCACACAATGACAAGGCTTTTGCCGACAAGGATAAGCTCAAGTATTGGGGCGAGGTTGACTGGTACAACGGCGGAATGGAGCATGTTACACGTCACATGATTTATTCACGCTTCTGGCACAAGTTCCTCTATGATATCGGAGAGGTTCCGTATGATGAGCCGTATGCAAAGCGTACCGCTCAGGGTCTTATTCTCGGACCCGACGGCGACAAGATGAGCAAGTCCAAGGGCAACGTTGTTGACCCGAACGATGTTGTTGACGAGTACGGCGCAGACGTTCTTCGTACCTATGTTCTGTTCATGGGCGACTATGAGAAAGCTGCTCCGTGGTCGAAGTCATCGGTTAAGGGCTGTAAGAGATTTATTGACAGAGTATGGGCTCTCCAGGATATCCTGACAGACGGTGATGAATATTCCAAGGAGCTTGAATCGGCTTTCCATAAGACGATCAAGAAAGTTTCCGAGGATATCGAGGGAATGAAGTTCAACACGGCAATCGCCGCACTCATGACATTGCTCAACGATATCTATAATAAGGGCTCAATCAACAACGCAGAGCTGAAAACGTTTGTAACGCTTCTCAATCCGTTTGCTCCTCATGTTACGGAGGAAATTTGGGCGGCTCAGAACTACGGCGGAATGTTGGCTAACGGCCACTGGGTTGACTACGACGAAGCAAAGTGCGTTGACGATGAAATCGAAATCGTTGCACAGATCAACGGCAAGGTTCGTGCAAAGCTCATGATTCCGGCTGAGATCGAGTCGGCAGAAGCAATCGAGCTTGCAAAGGAGGATCCGGCAATCGCCGCCGCAATCGAGGGCAAGAACGTTGTCAAGGAGCTTTATGTCAAAGGCAGACTTGTAAACATCGTTGTTAAATAAATAGTAAAACAAAACGAAGGCTGTGAATTTCAGTCTTCGTTTTTATTTTGAGTCGTCGACCGGAAAAATTCAATAAATCTATGCAAAAAGATGATATTATATATATAAATGTATGCGACATCTGTTTAGAGATAAAATCATGACTTTTTACTTTTGTCAACCGTCATAAACCACAATATATGGGTTTGGTTTTTGTGCAGAACCGACTATATGGGAAAGTGTGGAAAATTCAAGTCGGAAATCCCCGAAAGCCTTGATACTGCTTGCTTTCGGGGTATATTTTTGTTTAAAATTTTTTTGAAAAATATTGAAAAAAGGCTTGCAATTTGCAATAAAGTATGGTATGATACTCGAGCATGCTATATTATTATGTAGTTTAGTGCGTAGATATGCGTTGATGTGAGAGGTGGCGGCTCGTAGAGGTCGGGAATTCTCACGGAGTATGTCCGATTTAAAACCGGGCGATTTAATAACCTACAGCACAGGTTTGCTATCCCTTAGCAAACTTGCGTGTGTATGTGCGTTTAAGACCTTAAATGCACTATCCCGGAAACTAACCCATTTCCGGTTTTTAAATGCAGAGGGTGGAAACACCCGGAAACGTTGCGAAATTAGGTTTTAAACGTTGCCCGCCAAACTTTGTAAGGAGGCAAAATCATGGCAGTAAAGGGAAAAATCAGAATCAGATTGAAGGGCTATGACCACAATCTCGTTGATAAGGCAGCGGAGAAGATCGTTGAGACTGCTAAGCGCACAGGCGCTCAGGTTTCAGGTCCCGTTCCCCTTCCGACAGAGAAAGAGGTCGTTACGATCCTTCGTGCTGTTCACAAGTACAAGGACTCCAGAGAGCAGTTCGAACAGCGCACACACAAAAGGCTTATCGACATCATCAGACCGTCAGCCAAGACTGTTGACGCTTTGAGAGGTCTTGAGCTTCCTGCCGGCGTAGAAATCGAAATCAAGCTTTGATTTTACGCTAACAGGTCAAGTTGGCGCAGTTGCCAACCAATAACCTATAAGGAGGAAAACTTATATGAAAAAGGGTCTTATCGGAAAGAAAATCGGTATGACGCAGATCTTCGACGAAAAGGGCAATGTAATCCCCGTAACAGTCGTTGAAGCAGGTCCGTGTGTAATCACACAGAAGAAGACGATCGAGAATGACGGCTATGAGGCTGTTCAGGTCGGCTTCGGTGACGTAAAGGCACAGAGAGTCAACAAGGCTATGAAGGGTCACTTCGCCAAGAACGATGTTGCTCCCAAGAAGGTACTCAAGGAGTTCCGTCTCGAGAACATTGCAGACGTTAACGTAGGCGACATTCTCAAGGCTGATGTGTTCGCAGCAGGCGACAAGGTTGACGTTATCGGCACAAGCAAGGGTCACGGAACAGCAGGTTCCATCAAGCGTTGGAACTTCTCAAGACTCAGAGAGTCTCATGGTACAGGTCCCGTTGCAAGACACGCCGGTTCATTGGGTGCTTGTTCAACTCCTTCCCGTGTTTACAAGGGAAAGAAGCTTGCAGGTCACTACGGTGTAGACCGCACCACAGTTCAGAATTTAACTATTGCTAAGGTTGACGTCGAGAACAACCTCATCGCCGTTAAGGGTGCTATTCCGGGCCCGAAGGGCGGAATCGTTGTTATCGCCGATGCCAAGAAAGCGTAACGGAAGGAGTGTTAAAGTATGCCTAATGTATCAGTATTCGATATGAACGGTAAAAAGGTTTCCGATCTTGCTCTTGCAGAGTCTGTTTTCGGAATCGAGCCGAATTCTTATGCTATGCATCTTTGCGTAGTTAACTATTTGGCAAATCAGCGTCAGGGCACACAGTCAACCCGTACACGCTCAGAGGTAAGCGGCGGCGGCAAGAAGCCGTGGAAGCAGAAGGGTACAGGCCGTGCACGTCAGGGTTCAACAAGAGCTCCTCAGTGGACACACGGAGGTATCGCACACGGCCCCAAGCCGAGAGAGTACGGCTTCTCAATCAACAAGAAGGTAAGAAGACTCGCTATGAAGTCTGCTTTCTCTTCAAAGGTTGCAGCAGAGGAGCTTGTAGTTCTTGACGATCTCAAGCTTGACGCAATCAAGACTAAGGAAGTTGTAAAGGTTCTTACAGCTCTCGAGACAGGCAAGAAGGTTCTTCTCGTTCTTCCTGAGAACAACGATGTTCTTTACAGAAGCGCAAGAAACATTGCCGGTGTTAAGGTTTCAACCGTAAACACATTGAATGTTTATGACATTCTTAATTGTGACACAATGCTCGTTCTCAAGGACAGCGTTGCAAAGATTGAGGAGGTATATGCATGAGTAAAGCAGCACAGGACATAATCCTCCGTCCGATTATCACTGAAGAGAGCATGCTCGGCACAGCCGATAAGAAGTACACCTTCTCGGTTGCCAAGGATGCAAACAAGATCGAAATCGCAGCAGCCGTTGAAGAGCTTTTCGGCGTAAAGGTAGCTAAGGTCAACACCATCAACTGCCTCGGCAAGCTTCGCAGACAGGGCGTTTCTCAGGGCTACACAGCCGCTTGGAAAAAGGCGATCGTTACTCTTACAGAGGATTCAAAGACCATCGAGTTCTTCGATGGCATGATGTAATCTGACATCAAAAAACAAACCGTAAAATTCCGGTGGTAATGTATGGAGTTCGACATACTCCGCGAAGCCACTTAAAGGAGTGTGAATCAAATGTCGATCAAAGTCTATAAGCCGACTTCAAATTCACGTAGAAATATGTCGGTTACAGATTATTCAGAGCTTTCAAAGGTTGCTCCCGAAAGAAGCCTCCTTGAGCCGCTCAAGAATAAATCGGGTCGTAACAATTACGGTCGCATCACAGTACGTCATCGTGGCGGCGCAAACCGCAGAAAGTACCGTGTAATCGACTTCAAGCGTTCCAAGTTCGATGTTCCCGCTGAGGTAGTTTCACTCGAATATGACCCGAACCGTTCAGCTCACATCGCTCTCATCAAGTATGAGGACGGCGTAAAGAGCTACATCCTTGCTCCCGCAGGCCTTAAGGTCGGCGACAAGGTTATGGCAGGTCCCGATGCTGATATCAAGCCGGGCAACGCACTGCCGCTCGTTAACATCCCCACAGGTACCGTTGTTCACAACGTTGAGCTTTATCCGGGCCGCGGCGGTCAGCTTGCAAGAGCTGCAGGTAACGCTGCACAGCTTATGGCTAAGGAAGGCGAATATGCTCTCCTCAGACTTCCCTCGGGTGAGCTTCGTAAGGTTCCCGCAACTTGCATGGCTACAGTTGGCCAGGTTGGTAACCTTGATCACGAGAACGTTAAGATCGGTAACGCAGGTAGAAAACGTCATATGGGTTGGAGACCTACAGTCCGCGGTTCTGTCATGAACCCGAACGATCACCCCCACGGTGGTGGTGAA
>CALBHM010000146.1 GCA_937892835.1 uncultured Ruminococcus sp.
GGCGATCATCTTAGTCGGTGACATAATAACAAGGGAATATGCACCCTTGATGCGGTTAACGGCACGGTTAACTGCTTCCTCAATTGAGGGAGCGGTAAGCCTTTCCTCGGTTATTATGTATGAGATAACCTCGGTATCCGACGTTGTGTGGAAGATCGAGCCTTTCAGCTCAAGCGCACTGCGAAGCTCATAGGAATTGGTGAGATTGCCGTTATGAGCGAGGGCAACACGTCCGTTAATGTGGTTAACGACTATCGGCTGAGCGTTGTCTCTTGCCGAGCCGCCCGTTGTTCCGTAGCGGACATGACCTATTGCGATATTGCCCTGACCGAAATGATTAAGATGGTCGGGGGTGAAAACATCATTTACAAGGCCTGTGTCCTTATATGTGGTAAAAAGTCCGTCGTCGTTTACAACGATTCCGCAGGATTCCTGTCCTCTGTGCTGAAGGGCGTAAAGACCGTAATAAACGGTACTTGCGATATCATACGATTCGTTGGCGTAAACGCCGAAAACTCCGCATTCTTCATGTATATTAGACATAAAAAGCTCCGTTTCTTATTTGAAAACTCTCTTCATCATTTCTGCATAGGCATCTTCAACTCCGCCAAGGTCACGGCGGAAGCGGTCCTTGTCGAGCTTCTCGTTAGTCTTGCTGTCCCAGAAGCGGCAGGTGTCGGGAGAAATCTCGTCGGCGAGAACGATCGTGCCGTCGGAGAGCTTGCCGAACTCGAGCTTGAAGTCAACAAGAGTTACATTAAGGCTCTTGAAATACTCCTTAAGAACCGAATTGACCTTGAATGCCATTGACTTGATGTTCTCAATCTCCTCCTTGGTTGCGAGGCCGAGAGCGAGAGCATGATATGAATTGAGAAGAGGATCGTGAAGATCATCGTTCTTATATGAAAACTCAATCGTAGGCTCGGCAAATACTATGCCTTCCTCAACGCCGTAACGCTTAGCGAAAGAGCCGGCGGAAATATTTCTGATAATAACCTCAAGGGGAACGATTGAAACCTTGCGCACAATCGTTTCACGGTCGGAAATTTCCTCGACATAGTGAGTGGGAACACCCTGCTTTTCAAGAAGCTGCATGAGGTAGTTAGACATCTTGTTGTTTACAACGCCCTTGCCTGCGATTGTGCCCTTCTTAAGTCCGTCAAATGCGGTTGCATCGTCCTTGTAGGAGACGATAACGTACTCGGGATCCTCCGTTGCAAAAACTTTTTTTGCCTTGCCCTCGTAAAGCTGTTCACATTTTTTCATGATTTGAAATCCTCCTTGATTTTATTTGTTATAAATTATAAATTTGATGCAATGCTTTTATCTTTTTCCAAAACGGCCGCTGAGTCCGCCGCGCGCTTTTCACGAAGCTTTTCGAAAAGCTCCGGCTCAGAAAGAGCCAAAATCTGTATAGAAAGCAAAGCGGCATTGACTGCTCCGTTGATCGCTACTGTAGCAACCGGTATGCCGGAAGGCATTTGTACAGTAGATAACAAGGCGTCAATGCCGTCGAGTGTATTTGATTTGCAGGGTATTCCGATAACGGGCAAAACGGTCTGAGCCGCTATTGCTCCTGCCAGATGAGCCGCCATTCCTGCGGCCGCAATGAGGACACCGAAGCCATTTGGCTGGGCATTTTGAGCGAATTCCGCAGCCTCACCGGGTGTTCGGTGCGCAGAGAAGATGTGCACCTCATAAGGGACATTGAATGCCTTGAGCGTGTCGATCGCTTTCTGAACGATTGGCAGATCGCTGTCGCTTCCCATGATAATTCCAACTTTTTTCATGAAAATCCTCCTTTTAAAAAAGGGCGCAATTAAGGCAGGATAAACCTTAACTGCGCCCAGACGGTCGGCCTGTATTGTCCTTTGCTCCCCTGTGGTGATCCACAATTCCGTCAGTCACAAAGAACCTCTCTTATGTGTCTACATTGTAACATAGCGTTAAATTAAAGTCAACGGAACAAAGGGGCAATTATTTTGAGATTATTTGTTATAATTTGTGTAAATTGACATCACTTTATGAAGCTTTGAGATACTCCTCCACTCCCTCGGCGGTATCGGTCATGTTCTGTGCAAAGATTCCATAGCCCTCGGTCGGGTCATCGACAAAGACATGCGTGACCGCTCCGACAAGCATTCCGTTCTGAATAATCGGGCTGCCGCTCATTCCCTGAACTATGCCGCCTGTCTTTTCAAGAAGCTTCGGGTCTGTAACACGCAGGACCAGATTTCGCTGGTTATCATTGCTGTCAAAAATCTTTTCAATTTCGATATCATAATACGCCGAGCCGGTGTCGTCAACCGTGCATATTATCTGAGCAGCACCGGTTTTAACCTCCTGACGCAGAGCAACCGGAACAACCCGACTGCCTTCGTCAAAGGAATCCATGATTCCGTAAACGCCTGTTTCGCCGTTGATATAGAGGCTTCCTATCGTGCCGGCGGAGAAAACTCCGCACAGCTCACCGGCGCTGCCGCTTGTGCCCTTATAGCACCCCTTGATCTGAGCTTCGACCGCATCTCCGCCAGAAAGGGGCATTATTTCTCCCGTATCCGTATCGCACACGGCATGACCGAGACCTGCGAAGATTCCGTTCGTCCTGTCATACCAGGTAACCGTACCGATCCCCGCTGTGCTGTCTCTTATCCAAAGACCGCCCTTGTAGGTTGAGT
>CALBHM010000147.1 GCA_937892835.1 uncultured Ruminococcus sp.
GCAAGGTCAGGGAAAGGAACGATAAAATAAAGCTATATGCACTTGTGTCGAAGCTCAATAAAGATAATCTTCAAAAGTCCCTTGACGACCCGACGATCGGTGTCAGCTTTAACGGACATCAAAAAATCAACAATGAAAAGAAAATCAAACAGCTTCAAGAAGCCGGCGTTGCACTCGCCTGCTGGACAGTCGACGACAAGGAAACGATGCAAAAATATTACGAAATGGGCGTTACAACCTTTGTGACAAACAGAATTTATAAGAAATAAATTAAAAGTGAGCCGATGCGCTGAAATCATTGCCGTCGGCTCACTTTTTTGCTGTTTCTTCTTAAAAAACAAAGCACTTCCGAAGAAGTGCTTTTCATGGAGGCGCCACCCAGATTTGAACTGGGGAATCGGAGTTTTGCAGACTCGTGCCTTACCACTTGGCTATGGCGCCGAATATAAATGTGAGCCGAAACTCACTATGTGAAAAGGTACAAAACCTTGAAGGCTCCTACCTCTAAATGGAGCGGATGACGGGGCTCGCTCGACTGCGCTTCCGCTTGTCGACACGCCCACGGCCTTTCAAACAATTCACCGGATTGTTTGAATTCGCCCACACGGCGAACCGGCCTTTTCGAGCCCTTTAAGGTTTCTGCCTCTAAATGGAGCGGATGACGGGGCTCGAACCCGCTACCTCCACCTTGGCAAGGTGGCGCTCTACCAGATGAGCTACATCCGCAAATGGTGCCTTCGGTCGGAATCGAACCAACGACACGAGGATTTTCAGTCCTCTGCTCTACCAACTGAGCTACAAAGGCAAAAAGAAAAATGGCGACCCGGAACGGGCTCGAACCGTCGACCTCTAGCGTGACAGGCTAGCGTTCTAACCAACTGAACTACCGGGCCTCATGGTGGGAACAACAGGGCTCGAACCTGTGACCCTCTGCTTGTAAGGCAGATGCTCTCCCAGCTGAGCTATGCTCCCATTTGCCATATTTTCTTATTGTTACGCAGCCTTATTGGCTGAGAACGTTTGTTATTATACCACAGAATTTCAGAAATGCAAGTGTTTTTTTGAAAAAAGTTTGATTTTTTTCAAAAAGTAACCGCCGGGGGAATCAAGCCGCATTCCCCGACGGTTATTGAATTCAGATTATTCTTTTTTATCATTTATATTGATATGCACGAACATAATCAACAATAAATTCCGTTTCAAGGTCCTTGGGAATTTCCTCGTTGTTCTCGCCCATCTCAATCGAAAGAAGCATGAACTCCGGATTCTTTGAAACTCCGCCGAAATCCGTGCGATATGTTTCAACGCCGTTGATGTAGAAGATATACTCATTTTCGTTCCACTCAAGGCCGTAGGTGTTGAACTCCTCGTAAGGATTGCCCCTGACAAGATTTTTCACCGAGCCTTTGCTCTGCTTTCCTTCGCCGTATCCGTCGTAGTAGAGGTTGCTCGATACCTTGTTATTTACAAAATCACCATAGTAAAAGCTCTCGAAAACGTCAATTTCCGTTCCGTCCTCGCCGCTTCCGTCGCAGTTGAATGTTTCATAATTCATGAGCCAGAAAGCAGCCCAGCTTCTTGCGCATTTCGGTAAAATACATCTGCACTCAAAATAGCCGTACTTCTGCTCATATCCGTTTATATTATCCGTGCTGGTATCAATTCCGGCCGAATACCAGCCCGCACCGCCGCCGTCAAGGCCGTTTTCAAGATATTTCAGCTTGATAATCAGGTTGCCGTTTTCCGTGTAGGCAAGGTCATTATTCCAATAGCCGCCACGACGCACCGTTGTTTTGCCGTCGGGCAAACGGTCAATTCCCGACCAAAGCGTTTTGTCAAGCTCGCCGTTGAACTGCTCCTCAAAGACAAGCTCAAATTTGCTCATATCGACCTTTTCGCCGTTCGCATAAAACGGGATACTGAAAATTGAACAGAAAAATGCCGCTATTGCCGTCAGTACAGAAATAATCTTTGTCATAATACCAACCCTTTTCAATTATTTTATCATCTCTCGGAACTCGTCCTCGCTGATGACCTTTATTCCGAGATCATTCGCCTTTTGGAGCTTGCTGCCGGCCTCCTCGCCCGCCAAAACAAAATCGGTTTTCTTTGAAACGGACGACGCCGTTTTGCCGCCGAAGCTTTCGATAATCTCCGCCGCTTCGCTTCGTTTATAGGTTGGCAGTGTTCCCGTCAAGACAAAGGTCTTGCCGGCAAAGCGCATATCCTTGACCTCTTTAAGCGACTTCATGTTGAGTCCTGCCGCCATGAGCTTGTCTATCAGCTCAATGCTCTCGGGCATGTTGAAATATTCAACCACGCTCTTGGCCATGATTGCGCCGAAGCCGTCAATCGTCATTATCTCGTCAAAGCTTGCATTCATCAGAGCAGTCATTGTGCCGAATCGCTCGGAAAGAAGCTTCGCTGCCTTTTGCCCTACATGGCGGATTCCCAGTGCAAAAACGAGCTTTGAAAGGTCGTTTTTCTTTGATTCGTTAATCGCCGCAACAAGGTTGTTCGCCGACTGCTCCGCCATTCTTTCAAGCGGAACGATCTGCTCCTGCTTCAGTGCATAGATATCTGCCGGGGTCTTTATCAATCCCGAATTTACAAAAAGTTCGATATTGCTCTCACCGAGGCCCTCAATGTCCATTGCGTCACGGGAGCAAAAATGAATCAGATTTCGCAAAAGCTGAGCCGGGCAATCGGTATTGAGACAGCGAACCGCCGCTTCGCCCTCCTCACGGACGACCTTAGCACCGCACGACGGACAGACGGACGGCATAACATACGGCAAGGACGAGCCTGAATGTTCAACAACGTTCAGCACCTCGGGGATAATGTCGCCGGCCTTACGAATTGTTACCGTGTCGCCGATTCGTATATCCTTTTCGGTGATAAAATCCTGATTGTGGAGCGTTGCACGGCTTATCAGCGAGCCTGCGACCATAACCGGTTCAAACACTGCCGTCGGGGTCAGAACGCCTGTCCTGCCGACGTTTATCTCGATGTCAACGACCTTCGTCTGCTTCTCCTCGGGCGGATATTTAAAAGCGATCGCCCATTTCGGGAACTTCGACGTGCTGCCCAAGGCTTCACGGTGCTCAAAGCTGTCGACCTTGATAACCGCACCGTCGATATCAAACGGCAGAGTTCCTCTTATCTCACCTATTCGTTCAACTTCTTTGATTGCTTTCTCAATGTTCGTGCAAGGCGTGTAGAAAGGAATCGTCTTGAATCCAAGCTCCTTGATATAATCAAGCGACTGCTTGTGACCCGTCAGCACCTTGCCGTTTATACGCTGGATGTTGAAAACGAAAATATCAAGATGGCGCTTCGCCGTAATCTTCGGGTCTTTCTGCCTGAGCGAACCTGCCGCAGCATTTCGTGGATTTTTGAACGGCTTCTCCTCGTTATTCTCCTGCTGCTCAACAAGCTTCATAAAGACCTCACGCGGCATATACACCTCGCCCCTGACCTCAATCTCATCAAGCTCCCTTTTAAGGCGCAGAGGTATAGAACCGACCGTACAAAGATTTGCGCTGACGTCCTCACCGATAACACCGTCGCCACGGGTCGAACCCCTTTTGAAAACGCCGTTTTCATATTCAAGCGAGACGGAGAGTCCGTCGATTTTCGGCTCGACAACATAGGTTGCGTTCGGCTCGACCTCTTTAACCCTCTTGTCAAAGGCTCTCAGCTCGTCAAGGCTGAAAGCGTCCTGCAAGCTCTCCATTCGCACGGCATGCTCAACCGGGGTGAACTGACCGTCGGCACTGCCGCCGACACGTCTTGTCGGAGAATCGGGCGTGACAAGCTCGGGGAACTTATCCTCGATATCGGAAAGCTCCCTCATCATCCTGTCGTATTCAAAATCCTCGATCTCTGGATTATCCTCGACATAATATTTGTGACTGTGGTAGTTGAGGAGATCCCTCAGCTCCTTTGCACGTTCACTTGATCTTTCAAATTCACTCATAACAGCACTTCCCTGTGGATTTTATATGTTAGGTTTATCATTGATGTTTTTGTCTGCTTTATTTATATTTGAAAAAGAACCAACGCTCAATTCCAAAGATTTTTTCATTTATCTTGGGTCGATGTGGTCATCGACCCCTACGAAATGTGCCTTTATCGAACTTCGTCGTACCATGAAAGTCTGATAAATTTCACAGTTTTTTGTAGGGGCGACCATTGGTCGTCCTTTTAATTTCTGCTGATTTTGGCGGACGTGCAATGCACGCCCCTACTAAATCAAATTCAATTTCATTAAACTTTTAAATGCTTTGCAACGCAAAGCCACCGCTTCTTTTCATTATTCACTTTTATCTTTTCTCTTGAAACAAACCCCTCAGTCAGCTTCGCTGACAGCGTCTCGCTGCGGCTCGGTCACGCCACGGCTCTGACAGTCCACCGGACT
>CALBHM010000148.1 GCA_937892835.1 uncultured Ruminococcus sp.
ATTATGATGATTTGTGTTATATGTGTCATAAACAGGCAAAAATGGAAAACAGAAGAATGTGTAAATCGTGTTATGAAAAAATATGCGAGAATCTGAAAAAAGGAAGAGAAGTTGCTCGAATGAATAAAGCAAATGAACGTTTCCTATATTGTTTTCGTTTTGGAAAGAGCTTATATGGGTATGGACAAAAGTAAAAAAATTAAACGCCGTAAAATCTCAGATGTGGAGCTTTTTAATGAAATACGGTCAGAAAGCTAACATTTCAAATCTCGAAGATTATGTCAATCAGCTCATCACAGCCGTTACGCAAAAGACCGCAGGTCAGCGTAAGGGTGACGAACAAAAAGGTCGGATTGACTGGGACGAATTAGACATGATTTTGATGTCAATAGCGATCGAAGCTACAGCACTTGTTCTCTCCGGTGAGCTGGACAAGCTTAAGACCGAAGAAGAACTTAAAAACAGCATTAAATTTGACAGCGTTGCAGACAAAACGCCGTAAAGCAAAGGAGATAAAGCGATGATTGAAAAAGAAGCAATAAACGTTATGACACAAGCGAGAGAAGATGCTGGACAGGCATTTTTAGGAAAAGTACAGTTTAATGTGCCTCAGTACCACGCAGTAATTAAAGCCCTCGAAAAGCAGATACCGAAGAAGCCTTATGATGTCGATACAGAATATAAGACTTTTGACTGTCCTGAGTGTTTATCAAAACTCTATGCAGACGAGGACGTGCGAAATTGCAGTTATTGTTGCGTTTGCGGACAAAAACTTTTATGGGAGGAAGAAGAATGTTAAAAACTTGTATGATTTGTGGGAAACAAGTAGATGAGCAAGAGATGATTCCATTGTCAATAACATATAACATTCCAAAAGGCAATTTGTATATGACATTAAACACATACTGTAAAGCGTGTAATGAAAAAATCGTGTTGCCAACTATAAGAGAGATAAGCGATAAATTAGCGTTAGAATATAAGGGGTGAAAACAAATGTCCTGCAAATACTGTGAAGATGAAATTTGCACGAACATAGACAGTCCAGCTTGTGCCGATTATTGTCCGTGTCAGAATTACGATTATGTTGAATTATGCAAGTTTGCTGAAAAGGAGGTAGAAGAATGAGAGAAATATTGTTTAGAGGTAAACCCAAAAACAAAGCAGATTATGAGTTTCTCAAGAAGATGTACAAAGGTAACTGCAAATACGGTTTCATATATGGTTCGTTAGTCGTAAGTCACGGAAAATACTATATTTGCATAATGGCATTATGTCAAATCAATAGCCTTGTCGATAACGGCACTACAACAATGTTTGAAGTTATTCCTGAGACAGTCGGAGAATACATAGGGCTGAGAGATAAGAACGGCAAACGGATTTTTGAGGGCGATATCGTAACTATGCCCAAATACGGCGGAGGCAGACATAGAAGCGTTGTTTATTTTAAAAACGGCAAATTTGCTGTTAATGGTTCAAATTATAATTTTAAAGATATTTGTCCTAAAAATATGGAAGTTATCGGAAACATTCACGATAACCCTGAATTGTTGAAAGAGGTGTAAAAGTAATGAACAATCAGAAGACTATCGAAGCATTAAAAACCAATATGATTAGATATGAAAATACGATGCGAGATACATATTTACAAAAGAATAATACAACGGGATTTAATGGAGTGTACAGAGGTGCCAATAATACATTTCGTGCATATATTCAGATAAATTACAAGCTGATTTATTTGGGTGCATTTAAAACAATCGAGGAGGCAATAAAAGCGAGAAAAATTGCTAACAGTCGTTATTTGCCCTTTCTTAAAGAGAAAACACAAGCAGAAATAAAGGAATTATCTAAAATTATGAGAGTTGAAATCGAAAAAGAAATGATCGAGCAGAAAAATCCTGTTGTCGAAAGCCTAAATAACATATTTAATCATTGTTCAACAAAGGAAGATGTCGAACTCGTAAAAGATAAAATTATAAAAATAGTGAAGGAGATGGCAAATAGAAAAACTGCCGAAATATCAGAAAATAAAGATACTTTCCTTATAAATTTTCTTAATTTCACTTTTGATTGATAAAAGAAAGGAGCCACCATGCAGAACAAATACAAACTTCCCGATTATGCACGATCGTCCGCATTGTCGGTTGTTAAAAGCTATGAAGCGTACAAGAAGGACATTAAGGACGAAGAAAACAGAATACTTTCGTTCGGCAGCGGTCATTATGAAACGATCGGGAAAGAGCGTGTTTATCTGCCGAGCGGAAAAGGCAGCTCAAGCTCTCCCACAGAGGATCAGGCAATGCAGCTGGAACGGTTACATAACAGTTACAAATACAGATGTGTTCAGGCGGTTGACAGTTCTTTAAAAGAACTTCAAATTGACGGCACAGCAGAGCTTGTCAAAAAAATAAAACAGGCGATCTATTCATCATGCAAAAAGGGGCGTTGTTTTAATTTTGATTTTGCAGGAATTAAAGGTATAAGTCGGTCGACTTTTTACCGCTATAGAAATATTTTCTTGGCTTTAGTAGCTCAAAAAATGAATTTTGTCTAAAGTTGAGACTGTGCAACGAAAAAGTATGCTATAATAAAGAAAATATAATAGTATCTTGAAGCTGTCGCTCAGTGCGGCGGCTTCTTTTTATGGTGAATAACATGAAAACTCTTGCCGAGCTTGCCGAAGAATACTTGCTTCAGGCAAATCACTTGAAATCAGAATTGAATAAAATCCCTAAGAATACGGACAATTACAAGCTGAAATATAAGCGTGCTGTGTTTGAGGATATGTATAACGAGGCAATAAGCAATTATAATCGGCTGAAAAATTATTATGAAAAATAAGGCGGAATGATGGAATGGGAAGACATGGGAAACTCTAAATTTCTTGCTCTTAGCATGTGAGTTCAACTCTCACTTCCGCCACCAAAAAATAACATGAAAGAGGTGAGGAAAGGTGAGTAACGAAAATTTGAAGAAATGCGAAGAAAAAAAGCTCTCTGCTAAGCAGAAAAAGGCCATTGAAATGTAGGTATATCAAGGCTTGAACAACGTCGAAGTTGCAAAGGCTGTTAATGTTGTTCCGCAGACGTTATCTTTATGGCTGAATCATAACGAACTATTTATTGAAATTCTTGAAGAAAAGACGGCGCAAGCCGAGCGTGAACGCCGTCGTAGGTACAAAGGGGCTGCACAGAGGGCAGTTAATAAATTAGTCCGGTTGCTTGACAGTGAGGACGACAAGGTCGCTCTTGCCGCCTGTAAGGATATTCTTGACCGTGCCGGCGACAAGCCGTCGGGTAAGGTTGACCTTTCCGGCACTCTCGAAACGACGAATAAGCTCGATTCGATCCTCAGGCAGTTGAGCGACGATGAGTGAAAATCTTATCCTCAGTCCTAAATATAAGGACTTCTTGAAATACAAAGCTCCCGTTGAGTTTCTCGAGGGCACGACAGCGGCAGGTAAAACGACTGTCGGAATAGTCAAGTTCATGTTCAAGGTTGCAGAGAGCGTGAAGAAAATTCACATAATCAGCGGACTTGATACAGGTACGATTGAGAAAAACATCATCAACAAAGACCTCGGCATACTTGACGTGTTCGGCGAGCTTGTAGAATACAATCCGTCAGGTAAAGGCGAATACAGTATGCCACACCTGATTTATCACACGCCGAACGGTGACAAGGTGGTATATATTCTCGGCTATGATAACAAGGCACGTTGGAAAAAGGCTCTCGGCGGACAGTACGGCTGCCTGTATATCGACGAAATCAACATTGCCGATATGGAGTATATCCGAGAGGCGTCAATGAGATGTGACTATCTTATGGCAACACTCAATCCCGATGATCCGAGCTTGCCTGTGTATGAGGAATATATCAATCACGCCCGCCCTACTGCTCAATATGCGAACGACGCACCGCCTGATTTGCTGAATATGCTCAATGCAGAGCCGAAAAGTGGCTGGGTGTGGTGGTATTTCTCATTTGACCACAATGCAGGGCTGCCGCAGGCGAAGAAAGAGCAAATTATCAGTATGGTTCCGCCCGGGACGAAGCTGTATAAAAATAAAATTCTCGGATTGAGAGGCAGAGCAACAGGGCTTGTATTCAGTAACTTTGACCGTTCAAGGCATATCGTGAATCGAAATCAGCTCTTGCAAGCTGCATTTGATAAAAAGATACGGTTTGTTCAGTTCTCTGCAGGGCTTGATACGGCTTATTCATCAAAATCGCCCGATACGATTTCAATGATCTTCCAAGGTATCACGCAGGACAGAAAGCTGATCGTACTTGACGAGCGTGTTTACAACAACGCCGATATGTCAATTCCGATTGCACCGTCCGATACGGTGCGGAATTTTATTGACTTTTTGGAACGTAACCGTGAAATGTGGGGCTTCGCCCGTCAGGTGTACATTGATTCGGCGGATCAGGCAACTATTACAGAGCTGAAGAAGTACAAACGGCAAAATCCGTGCCTTTATAATTTCAACGGTGCCTGGAAAAAAACAAAGATTATTGACAGAATCAATATGCAGCTCGGTTGGTTGCACACAGACGATTATCTTGTATGCGATACCTGCCGAGTGCATATATCCGAGCTTGAGGCGTATTCCTGGGCACAGGATAAGGACAACGAGCCCGAGGATCGCAACGACCATACAATCAACGCTTCGCAATACGGATTTTTGCCATATGTGAAGATGATAGGAGAGATTAAGCAATGAGTTAGAACGATAAGGTGATTACAGCGATACGAAATTATCTAAGAATAAAAGACCCGCAGAGCCTGAGCATAGAGATAGATCAGCTTCTGAGCTTCGATGCGGAGGTTTTCAAAAATCGAATATGGTACAGGGGCGAGCCGAACGAGCTTCACGAATTTTACCACAATCTTGACGACAACATGGGTAACCAGCATTTTTGGAGTGCCAAGCCGACAAGAGGTTGTAAAATCCGCAAGATACATACAGGTTTGCCGGGAATGATCGTCGATGTGCTCACGAATGTGTGCCTTGACGATCTTTTTGATATTACACTCTCCGACAGACAGGACGAGTGGGACGAAATCGCAAAGGATAACAAGTTCACCGACATTTTGAAGGAATGTGTCTCGCAGACGTTGGCTCTCGGCGACGGAGCTTTCAAGTTCTCATTTGATGAGAGTATAAGCAAATATCCGATTATTGAGTTCTACGAGGCTGACAGGGTGGATTTTGAATATGACCGAGGACGTTTGATTGAAGTCGTATTCAAAACAAAAAAGGTGCTGAATCAGAACTGTTACACGTTCAAGGAGCATTACAGGAAAGACGGCATTACATATTCCCTTGAAAATTCAAGCGGCAACGAGGTCAATATGGCAGACTTTCCCGAGCTCGCCGAGTATAAGCCCGTGATGAACAAGGCGGAGTTTCTTCCTGCCGTTCCAGTTATTTTTACGCCGTCGGCAAAGTTCAAGGGCAGAGGACAGTCGATATTTTCACGCAAATACGACAATTTTGACAGCCTTGATGAGGTTTATTCTCAGTGGATGCTTGCTGTTCGCAAGGGTCAGATCAAGGAATACATTCCGAGAGACTTCTTGCCCTCCAATCCGTACACAGGTGAAATTTTGCAAAGCAACGACTTTGACAATGAATATATCGTTCTTGAAGCGGATGGCGGAGAGGGTGCTGTTAACAAGGTCGAGACCACGCAGGGCGCGATACAGCATGAGGCTCTTTTGGCTTCATATATTACGGCTCTTGATCTCTGCTTGCAGGGTATTATTTCACCGTCAACGCTCGGTATCGACGTCAAGAAGCTTGACAATGCCGATGCACAGCGTGAAAAAGAAAAAACAACGCTATACACCCGAAATAAGGTGCTTTCCGTTCTCGATGGTATCATAAAGGACGTTATTATTACGGCTCTCAAATTCAGTGATACGCTTCAGAATAAGTCAACGGACGATCATATTGATATCACCGTTGCACGCGGCGGATATGCGAATCCGTCCTTTGAAGCTCAGGTTGAAACGGTCAGTAAAGCGGCAGCTGCAGGTATTATGTCAACGGAAGCCTGCGTTGGTGAGCTTTACGGCAACGATAAGGACGAGGAATGGAAGGAAGAAGAAGTTCGTCGTATTAAGGAAGAAAAGGGCATTATCGAGGCGGACGAGCCGTCCGTAGGCGATGAGATATTCGTCGGTGTTGAATAATGAGTGATTTTGATAAGGAAATAGCCGAGATTTACAAGGAC
>CALBHM010000149.1 GCA_937892835.1 uncultured Ruminococcus sp.
GAAAAGACTGTTACCGATATGGGCATAAGAGTTATCCATGCAGGCGATCTTGACACATCGAAAAAGAAGCTTGACTATATCAAAAATGTAAAAAGAATTCTTTCGGCGGAGCATTTTGACATTGCTCATTCAAATATGGATCTTCTCAACGGAATCACGCTGACGATTGCAAAAAAATGCGGAATTCCAATGAGAATTTGTCACGCTCACAATTCAAAAAGTCAGTACGATCCCATCGGCAGATTTGCATCACTGAAAAAGCTTTTGCAAAAAATCTACAGCCGCACGATGAAAGGTCTTATTCTCCGCTCGTCAACGGAGCTTTTGGCCTGTTCGGATGTTGCGTCGGAATATTTTTACGGTGAGAGAAAGTCAACACTTATTTATAACGGAATCGACACCGAGAGCTACAAAAAAGCAGATGATTTTGATGCTTTAGGTTACGCTCGAAAACTCGGCGCTGACGGAAGCGAAAAGCATTTGATCGTTTCCGTCGGAAGACTTTCGGCTCAGAAAAACCCGATTTTTGCCGTTGAAATAATTGTGGAGCTTGCAAAAATAAGAGATGATTTCAAATACATTTGGGTAGGCTGCGGTGAGCTTGAAAATGCCGCAAAGGACAAGGCTGAGCAGCTCGGAATTTCGGACAGAATTATTTTTACGGGAGTCAGAACCGACGTTAAGGAAATTCTTGCCTGCTGTGATTGCTTCTTTATGCCGTCGCTTTTCGAGGGACTTCCGTTTTCTCTTATCGAGGCGCAGGCGGCCGGACTCCGCTGCATAGTTTCCGACGTTGTTACAAAGGAAGCGGATGTCGGATTGATTGAATATTTTTCACTTGAAAACAGCGCAAAAAAATGGGCGGAGTTTATAAACGCAAAGCTTGACGAGGCGAAAAAAACGGCTGACGAAAACAAGCTTCGGCAGTTTGACATTTCACATACAGTGCGTCAGCTCGAAGAAATTTACGACAGATAAAATATAGGTTACGCTGCACAAACAACCTTAAAAGAAAGGAGATGCGGTATGAGCAGAAAAAAGTGGATAGTCAAAAGCGGCGATAAAGAGAACGCAACCAAGCTTTCGGAAGAGCTGAACATCAGCCCTTATGCTGCGCTTATCGCATCGACAAGAGGAATAAACACGGCCGAGGAAGCGAAGGACTTCTTCGGGATAGGGGAGCGCAGGAGCGTTGATCCGATGGATTTCCCCGATATGTATACGGCAGTCAAGAGAATTCAAAAGGCTCTTGACAGCTTTGAAAGAATTGCGATTTACGGCGACTACGATGCCGACGGTGTAACGTCGACTGCGTTGCTGTATTCCTACCTTGAAATGCAGGGCGCAGACGTGGTTTACTATGTTCCGAATCGCCACACGGAGGGCTATGGATTAAGCTATGAGGCAATCGACAAGCTCAGCATGATGGGCGTTAAGCTCATTATCACCGTTGATAACGGAATAAGTGCCGTCGAAGAGGCAAAATATATCAATGAGCTTGAAATGGAGCTTATTGTGACGGATCACCATCTTCCGTCGGATACCTTGCCGCAGGCTGTTGCGGTAGTTGATCCGCACAGAGAGGATTGCAATCTTGAGTTTAAAGACTACGCAGGTGTCGGAGTTGCATATAAATTAATATGTGCCCTTGAGGGTGAAGAGAACGGTATTACAGACAGCTTCGTTGATTTGGTAACAATCGGTACGGTTGCTGACGTTATGCCGCTCATAAAGGAAAACCGTGAGCTTGTGCGCAGGGGAGTTCAGCTGATTGCCGATTCGGACAGAACAGGCGTTCAGGCTCTTATTGAAGTCGCCGGTCTTTCGGAAAGAAGGATGACTTCGACGACTATTGCTTTCGGCATTTGCCCGAGAATCAATGCTGCGGGCCGTATGGGCTCGGCGGACAGAGCAATCAGACTGCTTTTGAGTGACGATTATGAGGAAGCGACGCTTCTTGCGCAAGAAATAAATGACGAGAACGTAACACGACAGCAGACAGAGCTGGAGATACTCAATCAGGCTGTCGAGCAGATAAAAAGGAATCCGAATTGGATTTATCAAAATGTGCTTGTTGTTGCCGGCGAGGGCTGGCATGACGGTGTTGTCGGAATCGTTGCTTCGAGACTTGTCGAGAAATACGGAAAGCCGACGCTTGTAATAACCGTGGACGGCGACGAAGCAAAAGGTTCGGGCAGAAGCATTGACGGCTTCACCCTCTATGATGCGCTTTCGCATTGCAGCGAGTGCCTGACCCACTTCGGTGGACATATGCTTGCCGCAGGAATAGGATTGAAAACGGAAAATATCGGTGCTTTCAGAAAGACGATAAATAAATATGCCGACAGTATAGAAATGCCTTATCCGATTCAAAATATTGACTTTAAGCTGAATCCGGCATATGTGAATGTGGAAATGCTTAATGCGATTGAGCAGCTTGAGCCGTTCGGCGCAGGCAATCCTCAGCCGATTTTCGGCCTTTACAATATGACGATAACAGATATTCAGCCGATAGGCAACGGAAAGCATTTGAAAGTTGTTCTTGAGCGCAACGGAGTTTCGTTGCAAACGCTCAAATTCAGAATGATTCAGGCAGATTTTCCGTTCGTCAAGGGTGATGTGGTTGATGCCGCAGTCGGTCTTGAACCGAACGAGTACCTCGGTCAGCTGAGGGTGAGCATCTTGCTGAAAAATATAAAGCTTCACGATATGGTGGAGGATGATCTGTTCGCTTCTATGAGAGATTTTTCAATGCTCATGAGAGGAAAAACCGAGGGCTTTGATTCATCGCTTTTGACTCCTCAGCGTGAAACGACAGCCAAGGTTTACAGATACATACGCTCCGTCGGAAGATGGAATTACGATATAGAAACGCTCTGCCACAGGCTCGATTTCTGGGCGGAGGATTACGGACAGGTAGCCGTATCGGTTGAGGCTATGCTCGAAATGGGCATACTCATAAAAGATGAAAACGGAGGACTGAGCGCACCCAAAACAAGCGAGAAGGTCAACTTGCAGGATGCGCCGGTGTTCAAAAGATTAAGGCAACACTGCACAAATTGAGGCGCACGCCTTGCTTAAACAGAACTTTTAAAGGGATCGGCATGGTAAGCCGAGTGGTATAAAAATGTCAGAAGCTAACGAAAAAAACAAATTAACTGCATCGATGAATGAAGAGATTGCGGAGCAGGACGAAAAGAAAGAATTCGTTCCCGAAAATCCCGATGAGCTTTACGGTAAGCTGATTAAGCTCGTCAGGGAAAACATGACCGAAAACGATGTTTCACTCGTTGAAAAGGCGTATTTTATTGCAAAAAAGGCGCATGAGGGTCAGTTTAGATTCTCGGGCGAGCCTTATATAATTCATCCTGTCTCCGTTGCAATTATCCTCTATAATTTGGGTATGGACGGAGAGTCTATGGCTGCGGCTTTGCTGCACGACGTTGTTGAAGACACCGATATGACCAAGGAGAATATCCAGGAGGAATTCGGCGAGGACGTTGCAAACCTTGTTGAGGGCGTTACAAAGCTCGGCAAGGTGCCTATCTTTACAAAGGAGGAGCAGCAGGCGGAGAATGTGCGCAAGATGCTGATGGCGATGTCGCAGGATATTCGTGTTATCATCATCAAGCTCGCAGACCGCATACACAATATGAGAACCTTGTCTTTTATGCGACCGGATAAAAGACGTGAAAAAGCGCAGGAAACACTTGAAATTTACGCTCCGATTGCTCACCGTCTCGGTATCAGAGGCGTTAAGGAGGAGCTTGAGGATCTTGCAATCAGCTATCTTGATCCCGTTGCCTATAAGGAGATCAGAGACAGGCTGGAACAGCAGCAGTCAAAGAGAAAAGAGTACCTTGACAGTATTCAGAAAAAAATCAGTGAGAGAATAAAGCTTGTTGTGCCGAATGCGAGCATTTCCGGCAGAATCAAGAGTGTTCACGGCATTTATCGTAAGATGTACATGCAGGGCAAGAGCTTTGATGAAATTTACGATATTTATGCCGTCAGAATAATCGTTGATGATGTTATCGACTGCTATAACTGTCTCGGAATAATTCATGATATGTTCAAGTCCATTCCCGGACGCTTCAAGGACTACATCTCAACGCCGAAAGCGAACATGTATCAGTCCTTGCACACAACGGTAATCGGCGACGAGGGCATACCCTTTGAGGTTCAGATAAGAACATGGGAGATGCACCGCACTGCTGAGTACGGTGTTGCCGCCCACTGGAAATATAAGCTCGGAATGAGCGGCAGACAGAAATTTGAGGAGAAATTCTCCTGGATTCGTCAGCTTCTTGAAAGCCAGAACGTTTCCGAAAATCCACAGGATATCGTCAACACGATTAAGACCGATCTTGTTCAGGAGGAGGTCTTTGTGTTCACGCCCAAGGGAACGGTTATCAATCTTCCGGCAGGTGCAACCGTTGTTGACTTCGCCTATGCAATTCACTCGGCTGTCGGCAACAGAATGGTTGGCGCAAAGGTTGACGGAAGAATTGTTCCGATAGATTATGTTGTCAAAACGGGTGAGATTGTCGAGATTATCACTTCGTCGCAGCAGAATAAAGGCCCGAGCCGTGACTGGCTTAAATTCGTCAAGACCAGCGGTGCAAGGAACAAGATTCGCTCATGGTTCAAGAAAGAGCGCAGAGAGGAAAACATTCTTGAGGGCAAGATGGAGGTTGAGCGTGAGTTCAAGCGCAACTTTATAAGGCTCAATGATCAGCAGTTTGATAAGTTTATTCTTGAGGTCGCACAGCGTCAGCGTTTCAACAGTGCCGATGATTTCTTTGCGGCAATAGGCTACGGCGGAGTTTCTTTAAACAAGATGATGCCGCATATCAAGGACGAGTACGTTAAGGAGTTCAAACAGCCCGAGCCAGTTGAGGAGGACGTTATCAAGATAACGAAGCCCTCGCAGAAGAAGCGCACAAAGAGCCAGGATGGCGTAGTTATCGAGGGTATCGACAACTGCCTTATCAAGCTTTCAAAGTGCTGCAGTCCCGTTCCCGGCGATAAAATTATCGGCTTTATCACAAGGGGTCACGGTGTTTCGATTCACAAAAGGGATTGTACAAATGTGCCCAAGGTTATCGAGCTTGCCGATGAGCCGGACAGATGGATTCCGGCCGGCTGGGATGAGTCCGTTAAGGAGGATTTCACGGCCACGGTTTCAATCGCTTGCCTTGACAGAGTAGGACTGATGGCCGATGTTTCAAAGATGATCGCAGATATGCGAGTTATGATATACGGAATTAATACGAAGAGTAAAAAGGACGGCAGAGCGTCGCTCGAACTGACGATCGGCGTAAACGGAATTGAGCATCTCAACAGCGTTATGGCGAAGCTCAGGAAGATAAACGGTGTTCTTGATGTTGAGCGTTCCAATAGTTAAGAGGTTGAATTTACATGAAAGCAGTAGTACAAAGAGTAAAATCGTCGGCGGTAGTCGTTGACGGCGAAACAATAGGAAAAATCGGCAAGGGATATAACGTTCTTTTGGGCGTATTTCCCGATGACACAAAGAAGGATGCGGAAATTCTTGCCGCAAAGATAGCTAAATTGCGTATTTTTGAGGACGAGGACGAGAAGATGAATATGTCGATTCTCGACGTTGACGGCGAGGTTCTTGCAATCTCTCAGTTCACGCTCTGCGCAGATATCAAAAAGGGCAACCGACCGTCCTTCACAACGGCGGCGAAGCCCGACTATGCCAACGAGCTTTATGAGTATTTCATGGAGCAGCTTAAGGCTAACGGCATCAGAAAGGTTGAGCACGGTTCGTTCGGAGCGGATATGCAGGTCGAAATTCACAATGACGGCCCCGTTACGATAATCATGGATACGACCATTTGGAACAAGAGGGATTAAGATGACTGTTGAAACAATGGTGCTGGGACCTGTCAGCGCAAACACATATATTGTGACGGACGACGTGAGCGGCGAAACAGCGATAATCGACTGCGGCGAATGCACGCCGGAGCTTCTCGACAGACTCAGCGGCAAAAACGTTAAATATATTCTGCTGACCCACGGTCATGCAGATCATATCCTCGGCGTTTATGACCTCAAGCAGGCATTTCCCGAGGCAAAAATCGTTATTCATAAAAAGGATGCGGCTTGCCTTACGAACGAGATGATGAGTATTGCATTCAGCATTGCGCCGCACACACAGAAAAATATCGAACCGGATATCACGGTCGAGGAGGGCGATGTTATTTCTCTCGGAAGCCTTGATTTTAACGTCATGCACACTCCCGGTCATACAATGGGCAGTGTTTGCTATTATATCGAGAGTGAGCGCACACTTTTCACGGGTGACACGCTCTTCTGCCTGACAACGGGCAGAACAGACCTCTTCGGCGGCAGTGACGATGACATGTATGTTTCGATCAAACGGCTTTATGAAATGCCGGGCGAATACACAATTTATCCCGGCCACAACAGAGCCACAACTATGGAATATGAACGCAGAAGAAACAGATATATGAGGAGATTCAAATGATACTCAGGGTCGTTAATCACAAATTTCATTATGAAATGGAAAACCTTTGTCGGGTTTTCTTTCCCTATGAGACGATCCGTGTCATAAAGGATGATTCCGACGAAACGGACGATATAACGGTCGTTACCTCAATGAGCGGCGAATATGTTGTCGGCGTTTCGGTCAATATAAACGGCACAACAGGGGAGGAAGAAAAGGCGGTTGCCGACTATGACGACTGCGAGAGGGAAATGGCGATTCTGCTGTTCTCACTTCTCTCCGAGATTACGGGATATGTGCCCAAATGGGGCATTTTGACCGGTGTACGGCCGTCAAAGCTGATGAATTCGCTTATCAAAGATTACGGCGACGACGGCGCAAAGGCGTATTTCACGGATAAGCTCTTGGTTTGTGAAAAAAAGACCGAGCTT
>CALBHM010000150.1 GCA_937892835.1 uncultured Ruminococcus sp.
TAATTTCTTCTGCCGTTTCAAAAGGCCTGTCAATTCTACCTGCTTCAACAAACATCTGCTTAGCCAAAATATTTTCTATTCGGCTGTATGTTTCCGGCGCAACCGTGCTAAGTTTATTATCGGCATCAACACAGATTAAATATCCCAGACGGATTCCTCCGCTGATAAGAGGAGAAAATCTCCGTCTGTACGGGCTGTCCTCAAGTTCGACATAGTCAGCCATTCCGCCCGTCAGCTCATCGCTCTCGCTAATAAGCGCACCTGCCTCATATGTTATTTCCCCAAGCCTAACCGCCGAATCAAAAACCTCGTCGCTAAAGCCCTCCGGGGAGTAGTGCGCCGCCACATGATAAGTGTCATCAATCACCATCAAGGGGCAGCCTAAAATTTTCCCTGTATCTTCAACGAGCAAATCAATATCATCTCGATCAAAAAAATCCGATACAAGCATAGAAAGATTGTCTTCTGCCATCACAGCTTTTCACCTCTGATTTTAATTGTGCTCTCAGCACAATATATTTTAAAAACATTATACTCCTGTATTATTGAAAAAGCAATAAAAATGAGTAAAATATAAGTGTAAAAAGAAAAAAGAAGAAAGAAGAGTGAGCGAAATGATAAACTGAATGTCCTGTGAAATCAAGATGTTAAACCTTTAAATATAAAGTAAAGGAGCGAAAAGAAATGGATAAGAAGAAAAATGTAAACATTTGGAAAACGCTTCAAAAAGTGCCGGCAGGCACAATGTTTGTACCGCTTATAATTGGTGCAATCATCACAACGGTTTGTGAGGGTATCTTTAAATTCAACCTTTGGGATACGCTCGGAAACCCGATGAAGGATATGTTCTCATCATCAGGTCAGATGCTTATAATCGGTTTGATGCTTTTCTGCACCGGCACACAGTTGAAGATGTCGGATATGAAAGATGCATTACACCGTGGCGTCCTTTTGATACTTGTTCGTTTGGGCATTGCTTATGCACTGTGTGCAGTTTTCTATATGCTCTTCGGCTACAAAGGCTTTTGGGGAATATCTTTCTTAGCTTTTGTTTGCGCCGTCACAAGTGCAAATGCGGCACTTTACATGGGAATCATTTCTCCGTTCGGTGATAAGGCCGATAAGGCAAGCTTTGGCATAATGTTGATTTGTTCAATGCCTTTGCTTCCGTTGTTGTTCCTCGGCTTTTACGGAGAATCGGGATTCGGTAAAGCGCAGGTTATGCAGATAGTTTCCTTGATTATTCCGTTTATCCTCGGTATGGTATTAGGCAATTTGGATGAAGATATCAGGAAAGTATTTGCCGGCGGTAATGCAATCATTTTACCGTTCCTCGGTTTTGAATTCGGTTCAACAATAAATCTTATCGATGCAGTTAAGATGCTTCCGCAGGGTCTGCTGATGAGTGTAATTTATTTCATCATCGTTATCACCCCGTCTTACATCTTTGAAAGATTGGTTCTTCACCGTCCGGGATATGCATCATTCGCAAGTGCTTCGCTTGCAGGTGTTGCGTTGGTAATCCCCTCAATGGCGGCGGCATCAAACACGGCATTCGAGCCATATGTAAATTCTTCGGTTGCAATTCTTGCATTCGTTTTGGCCGTAACAAATATTCTTTGCCCGTTCATGGTTAAGTTTATTCTTACAAAGCATCCGGCAGATGAGCAGCCAAAGAAGAATCAAAAAGTTGTTGCCGCTCATTCCGCAGCAAAATAAAGGAGAGATTATTATGTTAAAAACTTTGATACAGGCATCAACCCTTAACGCATTGATGTTAGGAAATTTTGATAAAACAATTAGCGTTAAAGATTTTCTCCACCATGCCGACACAGGCATCGGCACCTATACAGGTCTTGACGGCGAAGCAATCTTTGAGGACGGCGTTGCATACAAAGCAACAGCAGACGGCAAAGTTGTAACCATGAAGCCGGACGACGGTGTTGCTTTCGGCACGGTTATGAAATTTGACGAAAAGGTTCCCGAAGTTACTCTCAATGGAATTGATGACATTGAGGCTCTAAAAGAAGCATTGGAGCCTTATGTAAAAAATAATAAAAATGTTTTTTACATGATTAAGGCAAAAGGCGTTTTCAAGACAATGCATGTACGCAGCTGCTTCTCTTGTGAGAAACCGTACCCGACGTTGTCCGAGGTTGCAAAGAACCAGCGTGAGTTCCATTTTGAAAATACCTACGGCAGTGTGATTGCGGTTTATTGTCCGGCTTATGTCAACGGAATCAACCTTCCCGGTTGGCACTTCCATTATCTGAGCGGCGATAAGACGCAGGGCGGTCATATTCTCGGATTGTCGGCTGACAGCCTGAATATGAAAATCAACAAAATCGAGCGTTTTGATTTAACGCTCCCGCAGAATCCCGAGTTTGCAGAAAGAAATCTGTGCGAGGATTTAAGTGCGAAAACAGCGGCCGTTGAGGGCGCAAAGAAATAAATGTATATCCTGTTCGGTAAAATAACTTGCCGAACTTCATATAAAAAATAATTTATAACGGAGGTTTTGATTATGTTACCGAGTATCTTTAGTGAAAATATGTTTGATGATTTCTTCAGTGATCCGTTTGATCACGAATTCTTCGGTGCGCACAACCCGTTATACGGTAAGCACGCAC
>CALBHM010000151.1 GCA_937892835.1 uncultured Ruminococcus sp.
AATGAACGTCCGGTGGACGTTCAGAGCCGGAGCGTGACCGAGCCGCAGCGAGACGCTGTCAGCGAAGCTGACTGAGGGGTTTTGTAAAGAATTTAACCATATGGCTAAACATTGTGCCATTAAAGTTTAATAAAAAGGCTTGATATCATGAACATAACAATAAAAAAAGGAACGGCATCGGGCGTTGTTTCGATTCCGTCGTCAAAGAGCGTTGCTCATCGCTTGCTTATCAATGCCGCTTTGACCGACGGTGAAACTGTAATCAACGGCTTGTCGCTCAATGAGGACATCGGCGCAACGATCGACTGTCTCAAAACGCTCGGTGCGAAAATTGAATATTCCGACGGCAGATGTACGGTTCACGGAATGAACGGCAGAGGAGAAAGCTCTCGCAAGCTTCATTGCAGAGAGAGCGGAAGTACGCTTCGATTTATGATTCCGCTTTGTCTCGACTCGGTGAAAACGGAGCTTTACGGTTCGCCGAGGCTTATTGAAAGACCTCATTCCGTTTACAGCGAAATCTGCGAAAAAAACGGATTTTTGTGGCAGTCGGACGGCGAGAAAATTACCGTCTGCGGCGGTTTGAAGTCAGGGGAGTATGAGGTCCCCGGTAACATCAGCAGTCAGTTTATAACAGGTCTTATGCTCGCACTCCCAACGCTTGACGGTGACAGCGTAATAAGACTTACGACCGAGCCTGAGAGCCTTTCGTATATTGACATGACGGTCGCTTCGCTTGCCGCTTTCGGAATAGCTATTGAAAAAAGATCAGAGCGTGAGTGGTTCATAAAAGGCTCGCAAAAGCGTCAAAGTCCGGGTATAATAAACGTTGAAGCGGACGAATCGGGAGCAGCGTTTTTCGGTGCATTGAACTACATCGGCAGCAATGTGAAGCTTGATAATCTCAATGAGAATTCATGTCAGGGCGACAGGGTATGGCGATTGCTTTTCCCGATGCTGGAATCAGGAAAACCTGAGATTTCAATCAAGGATTGTCCCGACCTCGGACCGATACTTATGGCTCTTGCCACCTGTCTTAACGGAGTGACACTCACGGACACGGCAAGGCTCAAAATCAAGGAGAGCGACAGGGGCACTGCAATGGCAGAGGAACTTGAAAAGCTCGGTGTTAATGTCACGGTATCGGAAAACTCGATAACCGTTGACCCGTCCGGTATTCATGCCCCGAATGAAGCTCTTGATGGTCACAATGACCACCGAATTGTAATGTCGCTTGCAATTATGCTGACGCAATTCGGCGGCAAAATTAACGGAGCACAGGCGGTTTCAAAGAGTATGCCGCAGTTTTTTACGATGCTCAATTCCCTCGGAATAGAAACAGAAGAAGGTTAATATGAAACAGATAAACAACAAATCAAAAATTCTTATAGTCGGTCTCGGACTTATCGGCGGAAGCTATGCTAAGGCACTGACTAAAAAGGGCTACAAGGTCAGAGCGATCACCCTCGACAGCAGCGACATTGAATATGCCATAGACAAGGGCTTCCTTGAGGACGGCACAACGGCGGTTACTAAGGAATATCTCGCATGGGCGGACGTGATAGTTTTTTCGCTCTATCCGCACACATTTATCGAATGGCTGAAAAAATACGGTTCAATGATAAAGAAAGGCACGCTTTGCACGGACGTAACAGGTGTAAAAAGCTGTATTCTCTCGGATGCTCAGGCACTTATGCCCGAGGGCGTTGAATTTATTGCCGCTCACCCGATGGCAGGTCGTGAGCGTAGCGGAGTAAGGCACAGCGACGAGACTGTTTTCCACGGCGCAAACTATATTGTTGTTCCTACCGAGAAAAATTCCGAGGAAGCGATTGAATGCTGTAAAAAGCTCGGCGAGGAGCTTGGCTTTTACCGTATCAGCGTGCTTGACGCAGAGTCGCACGACCGAATGATCGCTTTTCTCTCTCAGTTGACCCACTGCATCGCCGTTTCGCTGATGTGCACGAATGATACGCCGGGATTTGAGGCTTACACAGGTGACTCGTTTCGTGATCTCACGAGAATCGCCAAAATCAACGGCGAAATGTGGAGCGAGCTTTTTATAAGAAACAAGCAATTTCTTCTTGACGAGATGGATAACTTCATCAATCAGTTCACAACGCTTCGCAACATGCTTGAAAACGAAGATAAAGAAGGCATGTGTGAAATGATGAGAATTTCCACACAGCGAAGAGAGAAATTCGACAAACCGAAAGTGAACAAGTAAATTAAAGCAAAGGATTGATATATTATGAACATGAAATTCTACCACAAACTGCCGATTCCACAGGACGTAAAGGCGCACTATCCCGTGACCGACAGCATGAAGGCTGTCAAGGCAAAACGAGATAAGGAAATCAAGGACGTTTTTGAGGGCAAGAGCGACAAGTTCCTGCTTGTTATCGGCCCATGCTCGGCGGACAGAAACGACTCGGTTCTCGACTATATCGGCAGGCTGAAAAAAGTCAGCGAGCAGGTTGAGGAT